>NZ_JAUQOO010000009.1:0-232520 GCF_030580745.1 Pseudomonas serbiensis | reverse complement strand
GCAAGCGGGCTTATCACAAGACCACTCATAGCCATCATCGCTTTCGCCGCCATCCCAACCTGCTCAAGGCAGGCCCGGACCAAGTAGTGGTCAGTGGACCCGAACAGGTCTGGGTTGCAGACATAACGTATCTGCCAACGCAGGAAAGCGTGGCCTACGTGAGCTTTGTAACTGACGCGTACTCACGCAAGATCGTTGGCCATCATGTTCATGAAAGCCTGCATACCGAGTCGGTGATCAAAGCGCTGCAAAAAGCGGTTAGCGAGCGCGAAACCAAGCAACCTCTGATCCATCATTCAGATCGTGGCGCCCAGTACTGCTCTGACCTGTACCAGCGGTTACATACGGAACATGGGATCAGGTGCTCGATGACTGACGGCTATGACTGCTATCAGAACGCTATGGCCGAACGAATCAACGGGATTTTGAAGACCGAGTTTTTACTCCATCGACCTAAAAACCTGTCAGACGCCGTGAAAATGGTGGAGGAGTCGGTACTGATCTACAACGAAGAACGGCCGCATCTGGCCTTGAAATACAAAACGCCCGATGCGGTGCATCGGGCGTTTTGAGACCTGGATAGGTGTAAACCTATTTCAGGACTAGACACTTCAATCGATAAGTGCAGCGTACTTACTCGTTCACATTCATGAACTTCTTCGCCCACTCAACATAGTCTCCGGGTTGTGTGTAAGTGTGGGTAAGTTCAGTCGCGTTCATGTCGCTGGTGCTGCTTAGAATCTGGCGCTGTTCTCTCAGGCAGTCATAGGTTGCCTTGATCGATGCGAAGTAAGCCGCATGGCCGTCTACGCAGATCCGTACGCCCATCTTTGCAAGACGTTCGTTGTCATGCAGTGCAGGGTTTCCGTAAGTGACCAGCATCAATGGAACGGTTACCCCTTCGGATATCTGTTCCAGATGCTCGAAATCACGCACGCCTACAATAGTAATGCCGTCAGCGCCTGCACTTTGATATTGCTGAACACGGCTGATGGTTTCCTGTACGGGAATGATCGCGGCATTGGTGCGAGCGAAGATCGACAGTTCAGGATCGACACGGGCTTCCAGTGCTGCGCGGATCTTGCCTACGCCTTCTGCGGTGGAAATCAGGTCGGTGGACTTGCGGCCAAACTGGGCGGGCAGCAGCGTGTCTTCAATGGTAAGTGCCGCAACGCCTGCGCGCTCCAGCTCAGTGATGGTGCGCATGACATTGAGCGCGTTGCCATAACCGTGGTCGGCGTCTGCAATGAACGGAAGCTCTGCGACGCGGCCGATGCGAGTGGCCTGCTCAACGAATTCGCTCAGGGTTATAAGTGCGAAGTCGGGCGCTGCCAATACTTGCAGGGAGGCGACGGAGCCGCCGAGGATACCCACTTCAAAGCCCAGGTCCGCTGCGATTCGTGCAGACATGGGGTCGAAAACCGAGGCCGTGTGATAGCAGGAACTTGAAGAAGTGAGTGCGCGAAAGTTGCGGCGCAGATCTTGATGGGAAGCCTTAGGCATAATCGCTCCAAATGTGATTGGATCAGCTCAGCGTTACCGAGGCCGATGGTTTTTCAATGCACGGTTGGTCTGCCCGTGCATTCTTTTCGTCCGAAAATCAATGCAGTAGTCATCGTGGTTTTTAAGAAAGGGTGCAACTTGAAACAGGCAAGTTGAACTTGGCGCCAGTAGCTGAAAAAAAGTGCTATCAGCAGGCCAAATCCATTAAAGGCAGCATGCTACCACAGCATAAATGAAAAGATTATGCCGAATATGCGCATGGTTATGCGGATTCTGAAACGGGGATTACAAGGTTAAAGGCCTGTGTTAGAGCCTGTTGGAAGATGACGGACGGGCGTCCGTCATCTTCCTTATCCGACTCAGGCGGCTTTGGCTTGAGCCTGGTTCAGCGAACGGTTCAGGGCGCTGAACAGTGCGCGGAAGCTGGCGGTGGTGATGTTCTCGTCAATACCCACGCCATGGACAGCACGATCACCGTTGACGCGCAGTTCGATGTAGGCAGCGGCTTTGGCCGTGGTGCCGGAACCGATGGCGTGTTCGTTGTAATCCATGATTTCCACGCTGACTGGCAGACCGGCAACCAGTGCTTCCAGAGCACCTTTGCCCTTGCCACGCCAGTGTTGGGTTTCGCCATCGACATGCACTTCGGCATCGACCGAGCTGTTGCCGTTTTCTTCCTGCAGCTTATGGCTGATCAGGGCGTAAGGCGTGTTGGCTTGCAGGTACTCGCGACGCAGCAGCGAGTGGATCTGCTCGGCGGTCATTTCCAGGCCCAGACGGTCGGTTTCGCCCTGAACCACCTGGCTGAACTCGATCTGCATGCGACGTGGCAGGGAGATGCCGTATTCCTGTTCCAGCAGGTAAGTGATGCCGCCTTTGCCCGACTGGCTGTTGACGCGAATCACCGCCTCGTAGCTGCGACCGATATCGGCCGGGTCGATTGGCAGGTAAGGCACTTCCCACAGGGCGTCGTCTTTCTGCTGGGCGAAGCCCTTGCGGATAGCGTCCTGGTGCGAGCCGGAGAACGCAGTGTGAACCAGGTCGCCGACATAAGGAGCGCGTGGGTGAACCGGGATCTGGTTGCACTCTTCAACGACCTTGCGCACGCCGTCGATGTCCGAGAAGTCCAGGCCAGGATTGATGCCCTGGGTGTAGAGGTTCAAGGCGACGGTGACCAGATCCACGTTACCGGTACGCTCGCCGTTGCCGAACAGGCAGCCTTCGACACGGTCTGCACCGGCCATCAGGCCCAGCTCGGTGGCGGCAACGCCGGTGCCACGGTCGTTGTGGGTGTGCAGGCTGATGAGAACGCTGTCACGACGGGTGATGTTGCGACCGAACCACTCGATCTGGTCGGCATAGACGTTCGGAGTGGCGACTTCAACGGTGGCTGGCAGGTTGAGGATCACCTTGTTCTCTGGTGTCGGGTTCCACACCTCGATCACGGCATCGCAGACTTCCTTGGCGAACTCCAGTTCGGTGGCGCTGAAGGTCTCTGGCGAGTATTCGAAGGTCCATTGGGTTTCTGGCTGCTGGGCTGCGTATTTGACGAACAGCTTGGCGGCGTTCACGGCGATTTCTTTCACGCCGGCCTTGTCCTGGTTGAAGACAATACGACGGAAGGAAGGGCTGGTGGCGTTGTACAGGTGAACGATGGCTTTTTTCGCGCCGCGCAGGGATTCGAACGTACGCGCGATCAGGTCTTCACGGGCCTGGGTCAGCACCTGAATGGTGGTGTCATCCGGGATGTGGCCGTCTTCGATCAGGGTGCGCACGAAGTCGAAGTCGGTTTGCGATGCCGCCGGGAACGAAGCTTCGATTTCCTTGACGCCGACCTTGACCAGCGTTTTCCAGAAACGCAGTTTCTTGACCGAATCCATTGGCTCGATCAGCGATTGGTTACCGTCGCGCAAGTCCGAGCTGCACCAGATCGGCGTCGTAGTAATGGCTTTGGAAGGCCAGGTACGATCAGGCAGGTCGATGGTCGGGAACGCACGGTACTTCTTCGATGGATCTTTGAGCATGGTCATTTGATAAGTCCTTTGTACGGAGTAGGCCGAAAAGAGGCGGCCAGCCATTGACGCGCAAGACAGGGGCGAGGCACCGCAATCTAGCCTGGCAGTCGGGAACTGACCAGGCGAAGACACCGATGTTGGCGCAATAGAATGAGGGTTTGAGCGTTTTTCATGAAGCCAACCGTAACGATTGAGGTGAAAGTTGGCAAGCACCTGGAAAAAATTGAGATAAGTTCTCGAATTTCGGTTTTTGGCGAGTTTTTATCGCTGTTTAAAGGCGTTTATTGCTTGGTTATTGTGCGAGTTGAAAAGCGTGTGCAAACACCTTCGCGAATGAATTCGCTCCTACACGGCCCCCGTAGGAGCGAATTCATTCGCGAAAAAGGATTACGGCTGAAACGCACCAATGAATATCGCCGGGTCTACCCGCGCATCGTTCAGGCTGACGTTCCAGTGCAGGTGCGGACCGGTGGCGCGGCCAGTGGAGCCGACTTTACCCAGCAGCCCGCCGCGTGGCACGAGGTCGCCGGTCTTCACGTCGATCTTCGACAGGTGACAGAACATGCTGATAAGGCCTTGGCCGTGATCGACATACACCGTGTTGCCATTGAAGAAGAAATTGCCTGTCAGGATCACCTTGCCCGCTGCCGGAGATTTGATCGGCGTGCCTGTAGGCACAGCGAAGTCCAGGCCTGAGTGCGGGTTGCGTTCTTCACCATTGAAGAAACGGCGCACACCAAACTTGCTCGACAGCGGCCCGTTTACCGGTTTGTCGAAGATCAGGTTGCTCGGTGTACCGGGGCTGAACACCGCATAGCCGCCCAGCAGTTTTGGCGTTTCGCTGTTGATGCGCTTGGTGTCCTCGGGGTTCGGGTTGACCTGGCGCTTGTTCTGCAGGGTGATGTGCTGCTCCGGGTATTTCTTGCTGCCAACCGTAAAGCTCAGGTTGCGTCCGCCCGTCGTCAGTTGTTGTGTGCCGGGCTTGACCGTCAGCGGCAGGCCGACAATCGCCAGCCAGCGAATACCCTGCTCCTTGACCACCAGCACCGGTTTGCCCTGGAACGTGGCTTTCGGCGGCTGATTGCTGTCGCCCAGATCAATCACCGCGACGCCGCCGGGCACCGGTTTGTTGAGTGCGCGAGTGATGTAGCTATCGGCATGAGCGGGCAGGCATAGCAAAAGGGCGAGCAGCGGGGCGATAAAACGTAGCATCGATAGGTCAGTCCAGAAGAGAGAGGGTCACAGGCGTCAGGTGGTTATCCTCGACGCGCACTTGCAATTCGCCTTCGCCCAGCTTGGCCGTGAGTCGTTGGCCGGGTTGGGTTTGCGCTGCGTTTTGGATGGCATGGCCGCGTTCGTCGAGGAGGATACTGTAGCCGCGGCCCAGTGTTGCCAGCGGGCTTACGACATGAAGTGTCTGAATCTGGCTTTGCAGTTGCAGTTTGCGCGTCTTGATCTGTTCGCGCATGGCGCGTGGCAAGCGTTCGGCCAGGACGTCCAGCCGCTGGCGCAGGAAGGCCAGGGTGCGTCCTGGGTGCTGGGCGGCGAGACGACTGTCCATGTTCGCAAGACGCACCTGACGTTTTTGCATGCCTTGCTCAAAGGCGCGGCGCAGGCGCATGTCCAGGTCGTCCAGACGCTGGGCTTGCTGACGCAAGCGTTCACCGGGATGGCGCAGGCGGCGAGCAATACCGTCCAGGCGCAACCGCTCGCGCATGAGTCGATCCTGCATGCGGCTTATCAGCCGACGATTGAGGTTTTCTACCCGGCGATGCAAGTCGCTGGAGTCTGGCGCCAGCAACTCCGCAGCGGCGGAAGGGGTTGGCGCACGCACGTCGGCGACGAAGTCACTGATGGAAACATCGGTTTCATGCCCCACTGCACTGACGATAGGCGTCACGCAGGCATCGATTGCACGGGCCACGGCCTCTTCGTTGAAGCACCACAGGTCTTCCAGCGAGCCGCCGCCTCTGGCGAGGATCAAGGCATCGAAGCCTCTGGAGTCGGCCAGCTTGAGTGCCCGGACAATCTGCGCAATCGCTTCGCGGCCCTGGACCGCCGTCGGAATCAGGGTCAGCTCGACTTGCGGTGCCCTGCGGCGGAACACGCTGATTATGTCGCGTATCACTGCGCCCGTAGGAGAACTGATGATGCCAATGCGTTGCGGGTGCAGCGGCAGCGCGATCTTGCGCTCGGCGCTGAACAATCCTTCGTCGCTGAGCTTGGCTTTGAGTGCATCGAAAGCCAGTCGCAGAGCGCCATCGCCCGCAGGCTCGACAGTATCGAGGATCAGTTGATAGTCGCCGCGCCCTTCAAAGAGGGAAACCTTGCCGCGGACCTTGACCTGCAAGCCATCCTTGAGCGCCTGTCGTACACGCGCCGCGCTCTGGCGAAACAGCGCGCAGCGGACTTGCGCACCGGAGTCCTTGAGCGTGAAGTAGACATGGCCCGATGCCGGACGCGACAGGTTGGATATCTCGCCCTCGACCCAGATGCTGCTGAACACATCCTCCAGCAGCACGCGGGCGCGGCCGTTGAGCTGGCTGACAGTAAGGACTTCCCGGTCCAGGCCGAGTCTTGCGAAGGGATCTTTAATCATGGCGGCATCATAAAGGGATTTGCCCGGCAATCACCACTGGCGGTTTTCAGGTAGCGCAGCTATATAAGCAGCGCGTGGTGAATTCAGGGAGAGTCGTGTGGCGGGCGTCGAGTTGAGCATGTGGTTCAGCCAGCTGGGCTTTGCGCCGCTGGATCTGCTGTGGATCGAGCTGGCGGTGGTGGCGGCCTATGTGGTGTTCGGCGTTGCCGGTTTTGGCACGGCGCTGGTTGCCGGGCCTGTCCTGATTCATTTCATGCCGCTGTCGCGGATCATTCCTTTATTGGTGATGCTGGATTTCCTGGCAGCGTTTGGGAATCTGTTGCCTTCCCGGCAATCGGTGGTCCGTTCCGAGTTGCTTCGTCTGCTGCCCTGCATGGCGGTTGGGTGTACCTTGGGTGTGCTGTTTCTGCTCAATCTGAAATCCGATGTGCTGCTTTTATTGATGGGGTTGTTCGTCACCGCGTATGCGCTTTACAGCCTTGCGGTGAAGGTGCGACCGACGCAACTGGCGGCGGGCTGGGCGATACCGATGGGCACGATCGGTGGTTTGTTCGGCGCCTTGTTTGGCAGTGGCGGCTTTCTCTATGCGATTTACCTTAATAGTCGCCTGACTTCCAAGGAACAGGCGCGTGCCACGCAAAGCGCGCTGATCAGTTGCAGCACCATCGTGCGCCTTGGGCTGTTCCTGCTGGCCGGGGTCTATGCCGAAATCCCGTTGCTGCTTCTGGCAGCCTGTTTATTGCCTGCCATGTTGCTGGGCTCATGGATCGGCAGATCTCTGGTGATGAAGCTGTCACGCGAAGCCTTTGTGCGGCTGGTGACCTGGCTGGTGCTGATCAGTGGCCTGGCGCTGATCGGCCGCTACATTGCCGGTTGATGAGCCGAGGGTTGGGGCTGACCTGTTAAACTGCCGCCCCCCGATCAGCTTTCAGCGACACATTGCCATGAACACCCAAAGCATCATCGTTCCGCAAATCTCCAGTTTTCCCGGGCATGAGGCTCGTGCGCGTCTGATCCTGCGCTGGCTGGTCAAGCTCAATGTGGTCGAGCCGGAACTGAGCACCTGCGGGCGGACCTACAACAAGATGGCCTATGCCATTGCTCCGGGCGCAAGAAGGGTGGTGCAGCACCCCGACGCCTTGCCGTTCGGGCAAGCCGTCAACGGGCTGGAAATCGTGACCAGGCGCTGTATCTTCACGCCACTGAACAACTTTGCCGAAGAAGCTGGCTGCCCTGAGTGCCGTCGGGAAATCGGTGAGGCGCTGTTCGATAGCCTGGAAGACTGGATGCCCGGCCATACCGATAACTTCATCTGCCCCGAATGCCGCCATGAAGACGATATCAACGGCTTTCTGTTCCTGGATGCCTGCGGTTTTTCCAACCTGGGATTCATCTTCAATAACTGGCTCGATGCTTCGTTCACTCAGAGCTTTCTCGACGACTTCGCCGAACGTCTGGACCGCCCGGTTTCCTTCGTCAAAGTCCGACTATAAGTTCGTTTGATATTAGGCTGAGGTTTGCATTGAGCCTGCGCGGGTGTGTAGGTATAATGGCGCGCTTCCAATTTTCCCGCCCGGGAGCCCCCGCGATGCTGCGTATCAGTCAAGAAGCCCTAACATTCGACGACATTCTCCTTGTGCCCGGTTATTCCGAGGTGCTGCCCAACGAAGTCAGTCTGAAAACCCGTTTGACCCGTGGCATTGAACTGAATATCCCTTTGGTTTCCGCTGCAATGGATACTGTCACCGAAGCCCGTCTGGCCATCGCCATGGCTCAGGAAGGTGGTATCGGTATCATCCACAAGAACATGACCATCGAGCAACAGGCTGCTGAAGTTCGCAAGGTCAAGAAGTTCGAGGCCGGTGTCGTCAAGGACCCGATCACCATCGAGGCTGACGCCACGGTACGTGACCTGTTCGAGCTGACCCGCCTGCACAACATCTCTGGCGTACCTGTCCTGCATGATGGCGACCTGGTCGGCATCGTGACTTCCCGCGACGTACGCTTTGAAAACCGTCTGGATATCCCTGTTCGCGAAGTGATGACGCCTAAAGAGCGTCTGGTCACCGTACGCGAAGGCGCAGACAAGAACGAAGTGCGCGATCTGCTGCACAAGCACCGTCTTGAAAAGGTCCTGATCGTCGACGCCAGGTTCGCGCTCAAGGGCATGATGACCGTCAAGGACATCGAAAAGGCCAAGGCCTACCCGCTGGCGAGCAAGGACGACCAGGGTCGTCTGCGTGTCGGCGCTGCTGTCGGTACTGGCAAGGACACTGGCGATCGCGTTTCGGCGCTGGTTGCTGCCGGTGTTGACGTCGTAGTTGTCGATACTGCTCACGGTCACTCCAAAGGCGTGATCGACCGCGTTCGCTGGGTCAAGGAAAACTTCCCTGAAGTGCAGGTCATCGGCGGCAACATCGCCACCGGCGCTGCTGCCAAGGCTCTGGCTGCTGCCGGCGCCGACGCAGTCAAGGTCGGTATCGGTCCTGGCTCGATCTGCACCACCCGTATCGTTGCTGGCGTAGGCGTGCCGCAAATCAGCGCTATCGCCAACGTTGCCGCTGCCCTTGAAGGCACTGGCGTTCCCCTGATCGCCGACGGCGGCATCCGTTTCTCGGGTGACCTGTCCAAGGCCATCGTTGCCGGCGCAAGCTGCGTGATGATGGGTTCGATGTTTGCCGGTACTGAAGAAGCTCCGGGCGAAATCGAACTGTTCCAGGGCCGCTCCTACAAGGCTTATCGCGGCATGGGTTCGCTGGGCGCCATGTCCCAGGCGCAAGGTTCTTCGGACCGTTACTTCCAGGATTCGTCCGCAGGTGCCGAGAAGCTGGTGCCGGAAGGTATCGAAGGCCGTGTGGCCTACAAGGGTTCGCTGTCGGCCATCATCCATCAACTGATGGGTGGCCTGCGTTCTTCCATGGGCTACACCGGTAGCGCCGATATCGAAGAAATGCGCACCAAGCCCGAGTTCGTACGCATCACCGGCGCTGGCATGGCTGAGTCCCACGTCCATGACGTGCAGATCACCAAGGAAGCGCCGAACTATCGTGTCGGCTAAGGCCGACAGCTGATAGCTTCAAGCTTTAAGCTACAAGCGGTAGTTGCGCTTATGCAGCTACCGCAGATTCCGATAACTTGCAGCTTGCAGCTTAAAGCTCGCAACTGCTCATCAGAGCTCCTTCCATGGCCCTCGATATTCACGCCCACCGTATCCTGATCCTCGATTTCGGCTCCCAATACACCCAACTGATTGCCCGCCGCGTGCGTGAAATCGGTGTGTACTGCGAACTGCATCCGTTCGACATGGACGATGAAGCGATTCGCGAATTCGCTCCACGCGGGATCATCCTCGCTGGCGGCCCCGAGTCCGTCCACGAAGCCAACAGCCCGCGTGCTCCGCAAGCTGTGTTCGACTTGGGCGTGCCGGTCTTCGGTATCTGCTACGGCATGCAGACCATGGCCGAGCAGTTGGGTGGCCGCGTTGAAGGCTCCGACCTGCGCGAGTTCGGTTACGCCCGTGTCGACGTGGTCGGCAAGAGCCGCATACTCGACGGCATCGAAGACCATGTCGATGCCGATGGCGTCCTGGGCCTCGATGTCTGGATGAGCCACGGCGACAAGGTCACCGAAATCCCGGACGGCTTCCACGTCCTGGCCAGCACACCAAGCTGCCCTATCGCCGGCATGGCTGACGATACCCGTGGCTACTACGGCGTGCAGTTCCACCCGGAAGTGACCCACACCAAGCAGGGCGGTCGCATCCTGTCGCGTTTCATCCTCGATATCTGTGGTTGTGAAGCGCTGTGGACCCCGTCGCACATTGCTGAAGACGCGATTGCCAGCATCCGCGCCCAGGTCGGTACCGACAACGTCCTGCTGGGCCTGTCTGGCGGCGTCGATTCTTCCGTGGTCGCAGCTTTGCTGCACAAAGCCATTGGCGATCAACTGACCTGCGTCTTCGTCGACAACGGCTTGCTGCGTCTGCACGAAGGCGAGCAGGTCATGGCCATGTTCGCCGAGAACATGGGCGTCAAGGTGATCCGCGCCAACGCCGAAGAGCAGTTCCTGAACAATCTGGCTGGCGAAAGCGACCCGGAGAAAAAGCGCAAGATCATCGGTCGCACCTTCATCGACGTGTTCGATGCCGAATCCTGCAAGCTCGACAACATCAAGTACCTGGCGCAAGGCACCATCTACCCGGACGTCATCGAGTCGGCTGGCGCGAAAAGCGGCAAGGCTCACGTCATCAAGTCGCACCACAACGTGGGCGGCCTGCCGGAAGAAATGAACCTCAAGCTGGTTGAACCCCTGCGCGAGCTGTTCAAGGACGAGGTCCGCCGCCTCGGCCTGGAACTCGGCCTGCCGTACGACATGGTCTACCGCCACCCATTCCCGGGCCCGGGCCTGGGCGTGCGCATCCTGGGTGAAGTGAAAAAGGAATACGCCGACCTGCTGCGTCGTGCCGACCACATCTTCATCGAAGAACTGCGCAAGGCCGACTGGTACCACAAAGTCAGCCAGGCATTCGTCGTCTTCCAGCCAGTCAAATCGGTTGGCGTCGTAGGCGATGGCCGCCGCTACGCCTGGGTCGTCGCCCTGCGCGCCGTAGAAACCATCGACTTCATGACCGCACGTTGGGCACACCTGCCTTACGAACTGCTGGAAACCGTCAGCGGGCGGATCATCAATGAGATCGAAGGGATTTCGCGGGTGACTTACGATGTTTCGAGTAAGCCGCCGGCTACGATTGAGTGGGAATGATCCTGCGTCCGGCATTGTCCGGCACGATCTAGCAAGAAATGCCCTGGAGCCCGCGTAATTGCGGGCTTTTCGCTTTTGGGGCTAGCAAACTCAGATAGCAGAGCTTGCTACCGTAGCACGAGCGCGAGTCGCGCCTCGTTCGATCGGGGCAAATTAAACCGCCTGCACCCTGGCCAGTTGCTCGCCTTCAAGCCAAGTGCTGATGTCGCTGGCGCGCATGGGTTTGGAGAACAGGTAGCCTTGGGCCCAGGCGCAGCCGAGGTTTTTCAGGGCGTCGAGTTCTGCGGCGGTTTCCACGCCTTCGACGATGCATTCCAGCTTCATGTCCTGGCACAGGGCAATCAGTGACTTGACGATCTTGAAGCTGGCCGGGTTTAGGTGGATGTTGGTGACGAAGGTGCGGTCCACCTTCAGTTTGGTCAGCGACAGCGCGTGGATCTGGCTCAGGCTGGAATAGCCTGTGCCGAAGTCGTCGAGGGAAATGCCGCAGCCCAGTTCGCGAAACCGGCTGATTGCTCGCTGGGTCTGCAGCAGGTCCTGGATGACCGCAGTTTCGGTGATTTCCAGATCGAGGCAGGCCGGGTCGAAACGGCTGCTTTTGATCAGCTCGACGATCTGCTGGGCGGCTTCCTCCGAACCACAGTCGTGGGCGGACAGGTTGAATGACAGGCGGATACCCGCAGGCCAGCTCGCGGCTGTGTCCAGCGCCTTGCTCAGCAACGGCACCGTTAGGCGATTGACCATGCCGACGCGCTCGGCAATCGGGATGAACTCACTGGGCGGCACGTTACCCAACTCCGGGCTTTCCCAGCGTGCCAGGGCCTCGAACGCGACGGTTTGCTGGCTGTGAACATCCACAATGGGCTGGAACACCACGTGAAACTCCTCATCCAGATCGGCCCTGCGCAGGGCCTGTTCGGTCAGCCCTTCGCGATTGAGCTGCTGGCGATGGGCTGCGCTGAACAGGCAGACCGTGCCGGGGCGGTGGCGCTTGCTCTGATACAGGGCATAGTCGGCGTATTCATACACTTGCGTTGCGTCGGATGCCTGATCCGGGAAGGTCGCGATGCCCAGTGACGCACTGATCTGGATAGGGATGTCCACCAGCAGAAACGGCTCGCGCATGCTGGCGCAGATTTTCTCGCCAAACGCCCGCAACTGATCGTCGCTCATGGCCTGAGTGATGATCAGGCCGAACTCGTCGCCTCCCAGCCGGGCCAGGTGTACATCTTCGTCGAGCAGCCCGGTCAGGCGCTGGCCAACCTGACAGAGCAGTTTGTCACCAATGCTATGACCATACAGATCGTTGACCGGCTTGAAGCCATCCAGGTCGATCAGCCCCACGGCAAGGCGAATCTCCTGCTCGCGGGCGCGGGACAGCAGCGTATCGAGGCGGGAAAAGAACTGCCGCCGATTGGCCAGTCCGGTCAGGCTGTCCTGATTGGCCAGGTGAAGGTTTTCCTCGCTGAGTTTTGCCGTCTGCGCCTGCATGTTCACCAGCCGGGTGAAGTCGGCGTACTGCGCCTTGAGAATGATCAGCATGGCGATGGACACCAGCAGGACGTCAATCGCAGTGGCAATAAAGGTAATGATATTGGTGGACGCGAAGAACACCACGAACGCCGTGTTGACCACTGCTGTGGTGGCCAGGGCTGCTGGCAGCAGGTGCATCATGCAAAAAATGCAGCCGATGACGGTGATCGCCATATAAAAGGCGACATGCGCCTGGGCATAGCTGTCGCCATAGGGAAACAGCGCCAGCGACCAGGCGGTGAACGCCACGGCGACAAACGGCGCGAGCATATTGGTGCGCTTCAGCGCCGCGAGCATCTGCTCCGGGCTACGTGTCCGCCCGCGCGTGCGCATCCATTCCGCGGCACGAATCACTCCGAACAACGTCATGATCAACGGGCAATACACCACCAGCCAGCGCGGCGCGACCGCAAAGTGGGTGCCCGCCAGCATCAGGGTGTTGATCAGCAGGATGAAATACATCATGGGCAATTGGCGAGACAGCGCGATGTATTGCGCCTTGACCAGCCCAGGATTGTCCTTGGGCACAGACATCAACGCTCGCACGCCGAGCAGTGTTTTCTTCATCAGACGACGCTCTGAAAATACAACCAGATAAATAACCGAACGGATTATCCTTTCCAGACCGGATCGAGCAGGGCTAGAAACTGCTCTCATGGGATCGTGTCGGCCAATCCTCTGATTTCTACAATCGTTACGACTAGTGGCACTTTGATTTCGTTCCGCCAACCGGTGGTAATAGTTGTAAGCGGGGCAGGCACCGTCGAACAGCATCGACAATTAATGGCCAGTGGGCTGTCATCTGCGACGATTGGCGCTTTTCCGAAGGTGAGACGGTTTTTAACTTTTGGCTTAAGACGGTGCCTGTGGGGTTTTGGTTTGGAGGTCAAGAACTTCAATCTCAACAATACATGGCCCCCTAAATCTCCCTCCCAGCCGCACTATCAAACTGCAACCTCGCCTCTTCAACCTCCGGCAATTTCAGCAGTGTCCATTTGTGCAGCTCACGAAATGGCTGTTGCAGGCTTTGGCCTAGCGGGGTGATTTCGTATTGCACTGCCACGGGCGAAAGCGAGATGACCTGTCGGGAAACCAGTCCATTACGCTCCAGTCGTCTCAGGCATTGTGTGAGCGCCTTTTGGGTCACGCCTTCCAGTCGACGTTTGATGGCGTTGAAGCGGTGTGGCTCTTCATCCAGAACAGCCAGAACCATCATGGACCACTTGTCTGCGATCTGATCAAACAGTGCGCGACTGGGGCAGTCCGACGAAAAACATTGTGGCTGTATTTCGAGCATCAGGTTTCCTCAGGTATACCTAGGCGACTCAAGGTGCCTAATTGACATTAAGTTTACAAAATATACTTATATGCCTTCCGAAATCAATGGATTCAACTTCGATGTCAAACCTTGATACCAGCGTTTTATTCCGTCCTTTTTCCATCGGCTCTCTGGAGTTGAAAAACAGGATTGTCATGGCTCCGATGACGCGCCTCTTCGCTCCGGAGGGCATACCGGGTGAGGCGAGTGCTGCCTATTATCGCCGTCGGGTGGAAGGGGGCGTTGGGTTGGTTCTGTCGGAAGGCACGGTCATTGATCGCCCGGCGTCACGTAATGAGGCCAGCATTCCTTTTTTCCATGGTGACGCGGCGTTGGCCGGATGGAAGAACGTGATCGATTCGGTTAAAGGTGCGGGTGGTCGCATGGGGCCGCAACTCTGGCACACCGGTGCAGTACGTAGCGACAGAGGTTGGGAGCCGGATGCGCCCGTTGAAAGCCCGTCTGGCCTCAATACGCCAAGTGATCCGCGCGGTGTGGCGATGAGCGAAGAGGATATTGCCGATACGGTGGCTGCGTATGCCAAGGCCGCTGCAAATGCCAAACGCCTGGGCTTCGACACCGTCGAGATTCATGGGGCTCATGGTTACCTGATCGATCAGTTCTTCTGGGCGGGCACCAATCAGCGTACCGACCGTTATGGCGGCCCGACCATCAAAGAGCGCTCGCGCTTTGCCAGCGAGATCGTTGCTGCCGTTCGTGATGCGGTCGGCCCCGAATTCCCGATCATCATGCGCGTCAGCCAGTGGAAGCAGCAGGATTTTGGCGTGCGTGTCGCCGAGACACCAGCGTTGATGGAAGACTGGCTGCTTCCGCTGGTCGAGGCCGGTGTCGACGTGCTGCACTGTTCGCAACGCCGCTTCTGGGAGCCTGAGTTCCCCGAGATTGATGGCGAAAACGGATTGAACTGCGCGGGCTGGGCCAAGAAGGTGACCGGGGCCGCAAGCATTAGTGTGGGTTCGGTTGGTCTGGACAACGATGTAACCAATGCCTTTGCCGGCAAGGGTTCGGCCCCTGCGCTTGCGAGTCTGGACCGGCTTGTCGAGCGCATGGAGCGCGAAGAGTTTGACCTGATCGCTGTAGGCCGTGTACTGCTGAGTGATCCGGACTGGGCGTCGAAGGTAGAAAGTGGAGAACTCGCAACGTTGGGCGGATTCAACCCCGCTTCTTTAGCCGAGTTGGTTTAAGCGTCTTGTGATGCAGCTCCCGTGTTACGGGAGTTGCTCTGCAATCGTTCGATACTCGTGAATAGGAAATGTCGGCATGCTCAAGCCCGCTTGAATACGGGCTTTTTTTCACCCCCGAATTATCTGGAAAGTCCCTGTGATGGCACGTTAATCTCATCTACCCATACCCACACAGTACCCCCTGAAAGGAATCACCATGTCTGAACGCTTCCAGTTCGGTTGTGCCTGTTGCAGTCCCCATATGTTGCCGACTTATCAGCACGATCACAGTCAGTGGCAGGACTTGCTCGCTGAAGTGGCCCAGCAGAAAGGCCCAAAAGGGTTGCCGCAGGCTGTGATCTTTCATGGCGGACATATTTATCCGGACCCTGAGCACCCCGAGCATCCTGTCGAGGCTATCGGGATCGCCAACGGTAAGGTGATCGAGAGCGGTATGCTTCATGGTGTGCGTGAGGCGATGAAAAAGTACGAGCCGGTTGAGCGGCAGCTCACGGGTGATGAGACTCTGTTGCCGGGCCTGATCGATCCGCATGCGCACCTGATCTCGAGCGCACTCATGACCACCTGGACGGATTTGTCGCCGTTTAACGGGCAGGACCTGAATACGGATTACAGCATTGAAGTGGTCAAGGAGCGGCTCCGCAAAGCCGTCAAGGCGGCGAGCGAGTTAGCACAGCCGTGGGTGACCGGTTATGGCGTCGATCCTTCGTTGATGACGGTCTGGAAAGACATCGATGCCAAGTTCCTCGATGAGATCAGCGCCGGTACCAAGGTCCAGATTTTTCTGCTCAACGCCTCTGGTCACATCAGCTATGCCAACACTCTTGCGCTGAAGGCGGCCGGGCTCGACAAGGAATACCCGACAGGGGTCCTGACCGAGCAGCAATCCCAACTGATGATAAAAGCAATGCCAGCTACTACACCTCAGCAGATCTTCGACGGACTGAAGATCGTGTTTCGGCAGGCGAACGAGCGTGGCATCACAACCGTGTTCGATGCGAGCGTCGGTCTGATTGCAGGGACGGTTGAGGTCCCACTGATGAAAGGGCTGGCGGCGACCTCGGCGATGACGCTCCGGGTAGGCGGCGCGCTGTACGGTAATAGCAACGACTTTATGACCTGGATCGATTGCTACAAGCCCGAGTTGTCGAGTGACGGAAACAGCCTGTTTACATTGCGTGCGATCAAGCTGATCGCCGACGGCTCGAACCAGGGGTTGACCGGGTTGCAGAGCCAGCCATACCACTGCTGCGAAGAGCATTCTGTGCCAGGCGTCGGTGCCTACGGACTGTTCAACTACGATCCGGTGAGGAAACTGGCGGACGTGATGGCGTTGGCGAACTCGGCGGGCTGGCCGATTCTGACGCACGCCAACGGCGACGAAGGCATCGCCAACGTGCTGGCTGCCTATCAGATGGCACTCAGCAAGGTGCCGCCTCCGCCAGCACCCAAGCGGCCTTTCCCGACTGAACCTGCCTGGGCCGGGCAACGCCACCGGATCGAACACGCTTCGTTGCTTCACGATGATGCAATCGGCCTGATGAAGCGGATGGCGATCTCGCCAAGCTTTCTGATCGGTCACGTCGGTTACTGGGGTAAGGCGTTCAGGGACACGATTCTCGGTGCCGAGCGTGCATTGCTGCTGGACCGTTGCGCCTCGGCGTTGAAAGCGGGCCTGCGAATCAGCCTGCACAGCGACCATTTCGTCACGCCGTTCGGCCCGCTGCGTTATATGGAACAGTCGATCGGGCGTGTGATGGAGGCCTTGAAGGACAAGACTCCGGTGAACGAGGATGACAATGTGCTGAACCCGGATGAGCGTCTTAATGTGCATCAGGCGTTGCGTGCAGTGACGATCGATGCGGCCTGGCAATGCCATCTTGATCATCAGGTCGGCTCGCTGTTGCCGGGCAAGCAGGCCGATCTCGTGATCCTGGCGAAAAACCCGTTGCAGTGGCCGATGATTCACGCCAAGGGAATGCGCGACATCGGGGTACGGGAGACTTGGGTAAACGGCAGCCAGGTGTTTCCAGTCCTGCTGTGATGCCCATGTTGCTCCTGTAACCAGATGACCAAAAGAAAGCCCCTGAACTCAGGGGCTTTCCTGCATCTGGCAGATCAATACTTCCACGTCACCGAAGCCGTCAGATTCCGTGGCGCGCCATAGTTGGTGGAGCCTGCCGACTGATACAGCGACAGCAAGTATTTGCGGTCGGTGACGTTGTTCATGTTCAGCGATGTGCTCCAGTGCTCGTCGATGTCGTAGCTGGCCATCAGGTCCACCAGGGCGTAGGCCTCCTGGCTGACATTACTGTTGGTGTCCAGCTCGGTTGAGCTTTGCCATTGAAGGCGGGTGCCGACTTTGGCTTTGGGCAGGCCGGGCAGGCGATAAGTCAGGCTGCCGCGCAAGGTATGAGCAGGGATGTACTTGCGAGCCTCCTCGCCATCGTCGTCTTCGATCCGCACAAAGTTATAGCCGCCAGCCAGTTCGAGGCCGGTCAGTACTTCGCCGGAGGCTCCCAGTTCGATGCCCCGGCTTTTGACGTTCGTGCCGCGATAGACGTATTGGCCACCCACGATTTCCCCGGTGAGTTCGGCGACGTTTTGCTGGTCTGTCTTGAATACCGCAGCAGTCACGGTCAGTCGTTCATCGAGCAGGCGACCTTTCACACCGGCTTCCATGCTTTTGCCTTCAAGTGGCAGGATCACTCCACCACTGGTGCTGCGCACGTATTGAGGTTTGAAGATCTCCGTCCAGCTGGTGTACAGGCTCCACTGTGGCGTGAGGTCATAAACCAGGCCGGTATAGGGCGTGACCTTGCCGTGTACTCGGGTGTTGTGTGGCGAGCCGTAGCCAGCCCCTTCGCCATCGGCGCTGAGCATGCGTGCCCCGGCGATCCAGTGCAGTTCATCGACAAGGCTGAAGCGCGCCCCGGCGAACAGGCTTTTCTGGCGGTCGGTGAACAGTTGTGTATTGAGGTCGTCGGTGTAGTTCAGTGCCGGTTGCACCACGTTGCCGGCCAGTGCATCGGAGAGGCTGACAAGCTGGTTGCCCGATGCATCTCTGTAGTGCCCGCGCTCGTCATGATGGGTGCGCCCGTAATTGGCGCCCACGGTCAATTCATGTTCCCGTCCGAGGAATTTGAATGGGCCGGACAGCCGCGCTTCACCCGTCACCTGATGTTCCGTGCTGGTGGTGCGGTTGATATAGGCATAAGCATCGGTAGCCGTTGCCGGGATGGCGTACAGCATTTTGGTATCGGAGTCCTGGCTCATTCCTGCCAGGGTGACAGTGCTTGCCCAGCCATTGTCGAAAGCGTGTGTCAGCTCGATGAAAGCGCGTTTGGTATGGACGTCCCAGTAGGTCCACGGCTGGCCGACGCTGGAACTGCGGCTGCTGTAGTGAATACGGTTGCCTGCGTAATCGGCGATAGGCAAGGCTCCCCAGGTGCTGCCATTGGAGTAGCTGTTCTGTTGGGTAAAGCCCACGGTCAGGGTGTCGGCATCGGACAGGTCAAAGGCCAGCAAACCCGCTGCCACATTGACTTCGTGGCTGTACTGATCGAGGTAGGAGTTACCTTTGTCGTGGGAGGTGATGAAGCGTCCGCGAACGTTGCCGCTGTCTGTCAGGGGGCCGGATACATCCAGGCCCAGTCGGCGGTTGTCCCAGGAGCCGATGCTGCTGTCGATTCTGGCCTGGAAGGTATCGGTAGGCCGTTTGCGGACCAGATTGACGGTAGCCGACGGGTCACCCGTGCCGCTCATGAGCCCGTTGGCGCCATGCAGTACGTCGACCTGCTCGAATTCCGTCATGTCTTGATCGCCGACCAGCACGCCGCCCGAAAATGGCAGGCTCATGCCGTCGTATTCAAAGTTTTCGATCTTGAAGCCACGCGAGGTAAAGGCGGTGCGATCGGTTTCGAACTGTTCGACGGTGACGGATGGCGCGTTGCGCAACGCCTCTTTCACGCTGTTGAGTTTGAAGTCGTCCATTTGCTCGCGGGTTACTACGGTGATCGCCTGTGGTGTGTCCTTGTCACTCAGGCCCAGGCGCGTAGTGCTGGAAACGGGTTTGCCCTGATAGCCTTGGCTCGGGCTGTCGTCTTGCATGGCGCGATACTGAATCTGGGTAGGACCAAGGATCACTTCGTTGCCCACACTTTTATTGTCTGACGGGACAAGGTAAACCGTGACCGCGTCAGTGCGAGCGAAGCTGTAGCCACTGCCTTGCAGTAACTTCGTCAATGCTTCCTCGGCTGAATAACTGCCGATGACTGCGCTACTGCGCAAGGTCGCGTCAAGGTTGCCGTCGAGCAGCACGTTCTGCCCGGATTGTCGGCTGAATATCAACAGTGCCTGACGTAGCTGTTGCGCAGGAATATTGAGCGACAGCTTTTCTACAGTGCTTGCAGCGGCCTGACCTGATGCTCCGTGAGCCTGAACGGTACCGACGAGTAAAGCACACGCGAGTGCTGCGCCAAGGGCATTACGCTGCCAGCGGGGATCGGTTTTCAGGCTCGGGTTTGGTATTTTGGCCATTCAGGTCGCTTCCTATGAAGTGCGCGCAGATATGCGAATATCAATCAGTCCCGTTAAGACGGATGAGCAATCGCGATTCCTGAAGGTGTCTTGAATTATTTATGCGCGAAGTTTCAGGCGGGGTAGATCAGCGTGACCAAGTCGGTGTAGCGAGTCGTACGCACCGACAGAGCTCTGGCAAGGACATCCAGCATCTGATCGGGCCTGTTCAGGTTGAGGATCAGGCTGACCCGGCGTGCAGCGAGTCGCTTGTCCATGATGAAGATTTTCCCTTCTCGCCATCGCTGCAATTCATCGACAACGGTGAGCAGCGGGGTGTCGAAGAATGCCAGGCGGCCATCGCGCCAGGCCAGTATTTGCTCCAGCTCGGCGTGTTGAATCGTACCGGTCTGGTTGGGGCTGAAGCGTACGGAAAAGCCTTCTTCCAGGTCAGTCTGTTGAGTGGCCGTGACGACCCGTACGTTCTTTCGAGTGACTGCCAGCCGGGCGCTTGCCTTGTCGCATGCCAGGCAGAATTCGCCTTCACGAGCGAGCACCTGGCCCGCTTCCGTATTGATCTGAAGCTCAATGGCAGCAGGCACCACGCTGAAAAACGCTTCGCCCTGCAGCAGTTCCACTGAGCGTCTGGAGGATGAAAAGTCCAGATTCAGGGCTGTATCTGCGGCAAGGTCCACGGTCGAGCCGTCCGGCAAGTTCACCTGACGACGCTCGCCCACGGCGGTACGCACATCTGCAAAGGGTGAGCCTGTTCCCTTGAGCCAGAAGGAGGTCGCACCCGCCGTGACTGCCACAGCGCTGGCGGCGACCCCAAGACCGACGAAGCGACGCCGGGACAGTTGAGTGCGCGCCACGGGCGGTTCAGGTTTCAGCAAGAGTGCCGATGCGGCCCATAGACTTTCCAGCTCGGCATAGGCCTGAGCATGCTGAGCAGAGGCCTCTATCCACCTTGCCAGTTCCTCGCGCTCGGCCTGAGTTGGCGATCCGCCATTCATCAACGCAAACCAGACGCTGGCCTGATGGCTTATATCATCAGGCTGACGTGCGGATTGATCGAGCAAGGGCGGTTCGGGATTCATTGGATAATCAATTCAACTGGAAAGAGTACTGGCGGGTGATTGTAATCCAGCCTGTTCACATGCGTTGGCTGTTGCGACAGATACAGGCTCACTTGGACATGCCAAGCTTCAGTAAGTCCAGTGCCTTGACCATACGGCTATAGGCCGTTTTCGGAGAAATGCCGAGGCGTTCGCCAATCTCGGCATAGGTCATGCCTTCGACCCGTACCATCAGGAAAACCTCGCGACAAGGCGCAGGCATGCGTTGAATCACCTCGTTCAAGGTTGCCAGTTGCTGGTTGGCGATGGCTGCCTGTTCAAGGGTTGGCGTTCTTTGCCCGACGCTGCTCATTTCCTGGCTTTCCAGCGGCTCGCTTTTACGATGTTCCTGGCGTCTGGTGTGATCGATAAACAGGTTTCTGGCGCTGGAAAACAGATAGGCGCGGAAGTTTTCTATCCGTGTACGACCCATCTGCTCGGAGAGGCGAATGAACGTGTCCTGCGTCAGGTCGGCAGCGGTCTCTTTGCAACGCAAGCGGCGATCCAGGTATTCCTGGATTTCTGCGCGATGGGCGAGATACAGCGCCTTGAGATCTGAACCGGACATAAAGCCACCTTGGCTGACATGCAAGCGAGCGCGGGAAAATATCACAAACGAGAATCGTTTGTGTTGAGGCTTGGTATCAAAGTGCATTTTCAGCCGGCAGAGATGATGGATGGCGATCAAAGTCGAGCCATGGCGCCCCTAAAAAGGGCGGATACAATCGCTGAGTTCTATCCGCCTCTTGTTCATTTACCTCGGCACCTTCTAGCTGACATCCTTCATTCCCATCAATTTCAGCGCATCGACCAGTTGGCCCAGATTGTCAAAAGGGCGGCCGCTGATGGCCTGCCATCTAGGGCGTTCGATAAAGAACTTGCCGCGGCTGGTCTTGATGGCCGTTCGCACGATAGCGCCATCCGAGGCGCGGTGGATCAATAGCGGGCTGCCTGTATTTCTATTGATGACAAACATTCCCGGAATGATCAGGCGATTTTCTATCGTTGGTTGTGGATACACCTTGTTGATTGCCATCTGCATTCTGAAGTCGCTTTTGACGAAAGTGGGCAGCCTGCCGATCTCGCCATTCATGACCTGGCCCGGGTCAATCGAAAAGCCTTCGGGCTGGCCCAGGCTGACGTCCTCGGCTCTTATGCCTATGACCCCTTCCAGTTCGCTGATGCCGGGCACCCCTTCATAGGTATTGGCGTGCGCATTGCCGACCAGCGCCAGCCATTTGCCTTTAGGGCCTAGGTTCGGTGCATCGGCCTGGATGGTGGTGTGAGCGAAGTAGTTCATCATTTTGATACGCAGCAGCCCATCGGAGTCGTTCATGCCGACAATTCGATAACTGGCCATGCAGTCGAGGGGCTGGATACGGATGTGGTTCTCATTGGCGGCATTCACCAGTTCGAGAAAGGTGTACTGCCCCATGGGGTCTGTGTGATGACCTGTGTCCAGGTTTCGCAGGTAGGTTTTCAGATTGCCCGGCATGTTCCCCGATTCGGCAAACGTTTTCAGGTCCTGCAAATGGAAGTCGTTGAGCAGATGTTCCATATACAGCGTTCTGACATTAAGTTTTTTCAACAGGCGCATGTTATCGATCAGGAATTTCTTGCTGCCTAATTCGGCGTGGCTTTCCCCGATAACCAGGCCAGGAGCATTGGCCAGGATTTTCTGCAGTGTGGATTTACAGGTGTCGGTGGCTTCAAGCCGTGGCATCTCAGGCCTTTGCGGCAACTTTGTCTGACTGAAGAACTGGAAGGCATCCGTACGCAATCGCTCTCTCAGTGCCCTGAAATCAATATAGGGGTCTGTCCATGAATGAAGCCTGGCCCAATCCCCCTGCAAGACCTTGCGGTCTCCACCATTGGCTGCAACGGCGAGATCCTGCTTCATGTTTTCGGGGACGTCGTAGGCGCTGGCCCTGATTGGGTAATTGACTCGCGATGACCTCAGGCTTGATACCACGGGGCCTCCGCCTCTAAGGCCATTGGTCTTGAGCGTTTCCCACTGGCCGGCCGCATTGATGCGTATCGGGACATTGCGGTAGAACGAGAAAGGATTGTTCGGGTCGATAATGGCCCAGCCGTTCATCTCGTTAATGAAGCGAACGCGGTAAGTCTCGCCCTTGATCGAAACGTAGGTACTGCCGTCAGTCAGTTGATAGATACCCTGCATGCGGCCACTTTGCGCCACGGGAGAGCCGACAAGCGAGACCGTGCTCTTGAAGTCTTCAGGCAGCTCCGGCGCCTTGGCCGGTATCACTGCTGATGTCTCTGTGATTACAGGGGCAATGCCTGGCTCGACCTCGGTTGCAACAGGCAATGTTGCTTCGTGAGCGATAACGGGGTGTTCTGCTTCCGGAAAACCGCCGATCAGGAACAGGCTGTTGAACAGCACGTCCACTCCGCTGGTGATGGCCCCGATGACACCTGCCTTGCGCTCGGCAGTGGTGTGGCCGTTGACCGCCTGATCGATGTTCAGCCCCATGTCCGCCAGCCCGGCACCCACCACGGCCAGCGCAACAGGCCAGTCAATAGCCGCCAGTGGGCCGATGACATGGGAGAACGCATTGAGATAGCCGATCCACATCTGCTTTCGCAGGTCCGAATTGGAGCGCATGGACAGATTGGCATCGGCGTTCATGCGGGTGCGTGCGCTGTCCCGAAGCCAGGTGAATGCATCCATGCCCAGGTCGCGGTCATTTTGATTGATCAATGAGGTGCTGGCAGTGGGCAGCAGATCCATCAGATGGTTGAGGCCGACGTCGTTGCTGATTTCGTTGCGCATTGAAAGCGGGAAATGCGAGAGCAATCGTGCCCGGTCACCGACTTTCGTTGTTTCGCTGACGAGCCAGGTTTTCAAGTGCTCCGGCGTATCGAAAACATGAATAGGGGTGATTTCCCCGGGTATATAGATAATTTGTCGGCCCTTGGGAGTCACGATGCGCAGGATATCGCTGGCTTCATGACCGCCGAGATCAAAGGCCGTGACACGTACTCCGGCAGGCGCGCTGGTTGTAGCAGTCAGCATCGACAACTGGATCGGTGTGTGAATATTGTTCGCGACAGCCTGAATGATCGACTGGGTGTCCTGGGCGGATAAATGACCGTTGTGCCGATCCTCCAGGACCTTGGACAGGAAGTTGGCTTTGCTGAGGGTACGGAAGTCCTCGGCGCAGTTTTGCCAGAAGCTGGCAAGTTTTGCCTTGTATTGCGTGCTGAAATCGATAGCCCACAAATCGCTCATGACATCTGAAACAAGCATTTTTATTTCAGTGTGCTCATCGTAGACATCGGCCTGCGGCCCGGCTGTGTAAAAGCCACTCATCGTTTGCAGTTCGTCTGCATAGTCCTGATCCTCTGCGTTGAATCGATGCAGGATCAGTTGCGGCAGGGTCATTGACTCGATTGGCGAACCATAATGCTGCCAGCCACTGAAGGTGACATGGCTGCTCACCGCCGTGGTAAAGCGGTGCCAGTAGACGGTGTCTGGAGAAATCGTCAGGCCGGTGTGTTTGCGCAGGATATTCCCGGCTGTTTCCAGGGCCTGCTGGCGCATGTCGGGGCAGCTTTCTGCAAGGCGTCGGGCGATGCTTTTCAGCGTCATCCGGTCCTGGGAAAAGGGCGGGGCGGATGCGGGGGTGTTGTTCTGGTTCACAGGTTTTATCTCGTGTATGGAATCCTCCAAGCGTGTCGTGAATCGTGAGAACGGGAGCGCTAGATAGTTAGTGCGGTATGGATGCTCTTATCTTTCCCTAAACGCAGGTGTATCGTATTCGCCCCTCGCACCCACTCTCAGGTGCATCCCGCAGTCGTTCTTGAGGTTTTTTCCCCTATGTCCTTTACCCGTCGACAAATTCTCGGAGGTCTTGCCGGTCTTGCCGTGGTTGGTTTGGGCGCAGGTGGTGCTTCGCGTTACTGGCTGGGACGGCGTGGGCCGGGAGAGGGGCATGATTTCGAGCTGATTGCCGCGCCGCTGGATGTCGAACTGGTCGCAGGGCACAAGACGCCAGCCTGGGCGTTCGGTGGTTCTGCGCCGGGCACCGAGTTGCGGGTACGTCAGGGCGAGTGGCTGCGCTTGCGCTTTATTAACCAGTTGCCTGTGGAAACCACCATTCACTGGCATGGCATCCGGTTGCCGCTGGAAATGGACGGCGTGCCTTATGTTTCGCAGTTGCCGGTCAAGCCGGGCGAGTATTTCGATTACAAGTTCCGTGTGCCGGATGCAGGCAGTTACTGGTATCACCCGCATGTCAGCAGCAGCGAAGAGCTGGGCCGCGGTCTGGTGGGGCCGCTGATTATCGAAGAGCGCGAGCCCACGGGCTTCCTGCATGAGCGCACGGTCAGCCTGAAGAGCTGGCATGTGGACGAAGAGGGGGCTTTCACAGAGTTCAGTGTCTTGCGCGAAGCCGCCCGTGAAGGCACGGCGGGACGGCTTTCGACCTTGAACGGCATTCCCCAGGCGGTTATCGATCTGCCTGCCGGGCAGATTACCCGGGTTCGTCTGCTTAACCTCGACAACACGGTGACCTATCGTCTCAACCTGCCGGACGCCGAGGCGCAGATCTATGCGCTGGATGGCAACCCGGTGACGCCGCGTCCTTTCGGCGAGGATTACTGGCTAGGGCCGGGGATGCGCATCTGTCTGGCAATCAAGGCACCGCCTGCGGGCGAGGAAATCGCCTTGCGCAACGGGCCGGTGCGGTTGGGGACTTTCCGTTCGGTCGCCAATAACGACGCGCCGGGCCAATGGCCGCCAGAGTTGCCTGCCAATCCGATTGCCGAGCCGGATCTGGAGAATGCCGAGAAGATCAACTTCAACTTCGAGTGGGTCGGCTCCATGTCGGTCAACACCGACAATGGCAAGCCGCCAAGCCTCTGGCAGATCAATGGCGAGGCCTGGGACATCACCGACAAGACCTGTGCAGACCGGCCTATTGCCAAGCTGGTGTTGGGCAAGAGTTACATCTTCGAGCTGAAGAACATGACTCAGTACCAGCACCCGATCCATCTGCATGGCATGAGTTTCAAGGTGATCGCGTCCAATCGGCGCAAAATCATTCCTTATTTCACCGATACCTTTCTGCTGGGCCGAAATGAGCGGGCGCGGGTGGCGTTGGTCGCGGATAATCCTGGCGTGTGGATGTTCCACTGCCATGTGATCGATCACATGGAAACCGGCCTTATGGCAGCGATAGAGGTTTCTTGATGCGGCAACCGCAAATCATTGATCGCAGTCGCGATCAGGACTTCATGCGCGAGGCGCTGGCGTTGGCCGCCGAGGGCGCGCTATTGGGCGAGGTGCCCGTTGGCGCGGTGCTGGTGCTGGATGGTCAGATCATTGGTCGCGGCTACAACTGCCCGATCAGCGGCAGCGACCCTAGTGCCCATGCCGAGATGGTCGCCATTCGCGATGCGGCCAAAGCGGTCAGCAACTATCGCCTGCCCGGCAGCACGCTGTACGTGACGCTGGAGCCTTGCAGCATGTGCGCGGGCCTGATCGTTCATTCCCGTGTGGCCCGCGTTGTTTACGGTGCGCTGGAACCCAAGGCAGGTATTGTGCAAAGCCAGGGGCAGTTTTTCACTCAAGGGTTTCTCAACCATCGCGTGTTGTTCGAGGGCGGTGTCCTGGGGGAGGAGTGCGGGGCGATGTTGAGCGAGTTTTTCAGGATGCGTCGGGCGGCCAGCAAGGGTTAGCGCCGATCAGAGTGCGGGGTTCTGCTTCTGCTCATCCGGCTGTGTAGCCTGCGTGGGTTTGGTCTTGTCTACGGCGGGGACATGCAGATTGCCTTCGGCTACCTGATTGCCTTCGAGTTGTGGCTGTGTGACCCAGGTCAGAATGTCGTAGTAGCGGCGAATGTTGGCGACGAAATGCACTGGCTCGCCGCCTCGGGCATAGCCATAGCGGGTCTTGCTGTACCACTTCTTCTGAGAAAGACGAGGCAGCATCTTTTTGACGTCCAGCCACTTGTTGGGGTCCAGCCCCTCGTTTTCGGCCAGTTTGCGCGCATCTTCCAGATGACCGCCGCCAATGTTGTAGGACGCGAGCGCCAGCCATGTGCGATCCGGCTCTTGTATCTTCTCGTCCAGTTGATCCTTTACATAGGCGAAGTACTTGGCTCCGCCCTGAATGCTTTGTTTCGCGTCGAGCCGGTTGGTAACGCCCATGGCTTGTGCGGTGTTCTGAGTCAGCATCATCAGGCCGCGAACCCCGGTCTTGGAGGTCACAGTGGGTTGCCACAATGACTCCTGATAACCGATGGCCGCCAGCAGCCTCCAGTCGACCTGCTCTTTCTTGGCCGAGGCCTGGAAGTGTTTCTCGTATTTGGGCAGGCGTTCCTGCAGGTGCTGGGCGAAGGTATAGGCGCCGACATAGCCCAATACATCGACGTGACCGTAATAGCGGTCTTTCAGTCGTTGCAGGGTGCCGTTCTTTTCAACCTTGTCCAGGTAGGCGTTGATTTCGTTCAGCAGGCTGTTGTCTTCGCCCGGAGCCACGGCCCAGCGCTGTTCACGGGCTTCGCCGAGATCAAAGGCCACGCGCACGTTGGGGAAGTAGACCTGGTTCATGGCCAGCTCGTTGGAATCGACCAGGGTCAGGTCGATCTGGCCTTCATCGACCATGCGCAGCAGGTCGACCACTTCCACGGCGTCCGACTCTTCATATTCCAGGCCGGGGTTCTGTGCCTTGAGGGCGGCCAGTTGTTCAGCATGGCTGCTGCCCTTGAGGACCATGATGCGTTTGCCTGCCAGATCGCCTGCGTCGGTGGGACGTGACTGGCCGTTGCGGTAGACAACCTGCGGCGTGACCTCAAGATAAGGATGAGAGAAGCGGGCCTGCTGCTTGCGCTCCTGAGTATCGATCAGGCCGGCTGCCGCCAGTACCGGGCCGCCAGGCTTGTTGATCTGCTCGAAAATATCGTCGAGGTTGTCAGCCGTTTCGATCTTGAGTTCGACCCCCAGATCATCGGCAAAACGCTTGACCAGCTCGTATTCAAAGCCGGTTTCACCGTTGCGATCCTGGAAATAAGTGGCGGGGCTGTTACGGGTTACAACGCGCAGGACGCCATCCTCCTTGACTCGCTCCAGTGTGCTGGGTTTATCCACACAGGCGCTGAGCATCAGGAAGAGTCCGGTTGCGACGAGCCATTTGGCGCAACGAGGGCGGAAATCTGCTAGGGAGAACATCGGTGCAGTATACGCAAAGCACCGGTGCCGCCATATCTCGACAGCAAGGCTTGCGTCTGATAGGAGAGGGCTTTTTGGCAAAAAAGGAGGTGTTTTCTGCAAAGAAGCGACATTCGGGCGCATTCCTTGTCGCCGTTTTGGGTGCTCAAAGGGTCGGTTTAGGCTAGAATGCGTGGCCTCAAAGCACACCCCCTTCCCGAGGCTGTCCCGAAGATGTTGATCCTGCGCGGTGCTCCTGCCCTTTCTGCCTTCCGCCACAGCAAATTACTAGAACAACTGAAACAAAAAGTTTCAGCTGTCAGTGGCTTGTACGCTGAATTCGCTCACTTCGCTGAAGTCACTGGCGTTCTGTCCAGCGAAGAACAGCAGGTTCTCGATCGCCTCCTGAAATACGGCCCGAGTGTGCCGGTTCAAGAGCCGAACGGTCGTCTGTTCCTGGTGTTGCCACGTTTCGGCACTATTTCGCCCTGGTCGAGCAAGGCCAGCGATATTGCCCGTAACTGTGGCCTGACCAAAATCCAGCGTCTGGAACGCGGTATTGCCTTCTATGTAGAAGGCCAGTTCAGCGATGCCGAGGCTCAGGCCATCGCCGACAGCCTGCACGACCGCATGACCCAGCTGGTTCTGGACAATCACGAGCAGGCCGCCAGCCTGTTCAGCCATGCCGAACCCAAGCCGCTGACTGCCGTGGATATCCTCGGTGGCGGTCGCGCTGCGCTGGAAAAAGCCAACGTCGAGCTGGGCCTGGCCCTGGCTGAAGACGAAATCGATTATCTGGTCACCAGCTTCAACGGTCTGGGGCGCAACCCTCACGACATCGAACTGATGATGTTCGCCCAGGCCAACTCCGAGCATTGCCGTCACAAGATCTTCAACGCCAGTTGGGATATCGACGGCGAAAGCCAGGAAAAAAGCCTGTTCGGCATGATCAAGAACACCTACCAGATGCACAGCGAAGGCGTTCTGTCTGCTTATAAGGACAACGCCTCGGTGATCGTCGGCAATGTTGCCGGTCGTTTCTTCCCGGACCCTGAAACCTGCCAGTACGGTGCGGTGCAGGAGCCTGTGCATATCCTGATGAAGGTCGAGACTCACAACCACCCGACCGCGATTGCTCCGTTCCCTGGTGCATCGACCGGTTCCGGCGGCGAGATTCGCGACGAAGGCGCAACCGGTCGTGGTGCCAAGCCAAAGGCCGGCCTGACCGGTTTCACCGTTTCCAACCTGCAGATCCCCGGTTTCGTGCAGCCATGGGAAGTGCCTTACGGCAAGCCCGAGCGCATCGTGACCGCGCTGGACATCATGATCGAAGGCCCGCTGGGTGGCGCGGCGTTCAACAATGAATTCGGTCGTCCGGCCCTGACCGGTTATTTCCGTACCTTCGAGCAGTCGATCAGCACGCCGCACGGCGATGAAGTTCGTGGTTACCACAAGCCGATCATGCTGGCTGGCGGTATGGGTAACATCCGCGAAGATCACGTCCAGAAGGGCGAGATCACTGTCGGCGCCAAGCTGATCGTGCTGGGTGGCCCGGCCATGCTGATCGGTCTGGGTGGCGGTGCTGCTTCCTCCATGGCGACCGGCACCAGTTCCGCCGATCTGGATTTCGCTTCCGTTCAGCGTGAAAACCCTGAAATGGAGCGTCGTTGCCAGGAAGTCATCGACCGTTGCTGGCAACTGGGTGACAAGAACCCGATCAGCTTCATCCATGACGTGGGTGCCGGTGGTCTGTCCAACGCCTTCCCTGAGCTGGTGAACGATGGCGGCCGTGGCGGTCGTTTCGAGCTGCGTAATGTCCCTAATGACGAGCCGGGCATGGCCCCGCTTGAAATCTGGAGCAACGAGTCCCAGGAACGTTACGTCCTTGCCGTTTCTGCCGAAGATTTCGAGCGTTTCAAGGCGATCTGTGAGCGCGAGCGTTGCCCGTTCGCAGTCGTTGGCGAAGCCACTGCCGAGCCTCAACTGACCGTTACCGACAGCCACTTCGGCAACAATCCTGTGGACATGCCGCTGGAAGTGCTGCTGGGCAAGGCCCCGCGCATGCACCGTTCGGTCGAGCGCGAAGCTGAACTGGGCGACGACTTCGATCCGAGCACGCTGAGCATCGACGAGAGCGTGGAACGTGTTCTGCGTCACCCGGCGGTAGCCAGCAAGAACTTCCTGATCACCATCGGCGACCGCAGCATCACCGGTCTGGTGGCTCGCGATCAGATGGTCGGCCCATGGCAAGTGCCAGTGGCTGACTGCGCCGTGACGGCCACCAGCTTTGACGTCAACACCGGCGAAGCCATGGCAATGGGCGAGCGCACTCCGCTGGCATTGCTGGACGCCCCGGCTTCCGGTCGCATGGCCATTGGTGAAACCCTCACCAACATCGCCGCTTCGCGTATTGAAAAGCTGTCCGACATCAAACTGTCGGCCAACTGGATGTCGGCTGCTGGCCATCCGGGTGAAGACGCGCGTCTGTACGACACCGTCAAGGCCGTGGGCATGGAACTGTGCCCTGAGCTGGGCCTGACCATTCCGGTGGGCAAGGACTCCATGTCCATGAAAACCCGCTGGAGCGACGAGGGCGCCGAGAAGAGCGTGACCTCGCCGCTGTCGCTGATCGTGACCGGTTTTGCGCCTGTTACCGATATCCGCAAGACCCTGACTCCAGAGCTGCGCATGGACAAGGGCGAAACCGACCTGATCCTGATCGACCTGGGTCGTGGCCAGAACCGTATGGGCGCTTCGATTCTTGCCCAGGTTTACGGCAAGCTCGGCAGCTCTGCGCCGGACGTTGATGACGCTGAAGACCTCAAGGCTTTCTTCGCCGTTATCCAGGGTCTGAATGCCGATGGCCACCTGCTGGCTTACCACGACCGTTCCGATGGTGGTCTGCTGACCACCGTGCTGGAAATGGCGTTCGCCGGTCATTGCGGCTTGAACCTGTACCTCGACAGCCTGGCTGAAACCTCGGCCGAGCTGGCTGCGATCCTGTTCAACGAAGAGCTGGGTGCTGTCATCCAGGTTCGTCAGGATGCAACTCCACTGGTGCTGGCTCAGTTCAGCGCTGCCGGTCTGGAAGACTGCGTATCGGTCATCGGCAAGCCGGTGAACAACGACGAAGTGGTCATCAGCTTCGCGGGCGAGTCGGTATTCACCGGCCAGCGCCGTCTGCTGCAACGTCAGTGGTCCGAAACCAGCTACCAGATCCAGCGTCTGCGCGACAACGCCGAATGCGCCGATCAGGAATTCGATGCGCTGCTGGAAGAAGATAACCCTGGCCTGACCGTCAAGCTGGGCTTCGACGTCAACGATGACATCGCTGCGCCGTACATCAAGAAAGGCGTTCGTCCTCAGGTTGCGGTTCTGCGTGAGCAGGGTGTCAACGGTCAGGTCGAGATGGCGGCTGCGTTCGATCGCGCCGGCTTCAATGCCATCGACGTACACATGAGCGACATCCTGGCCGGTCGTGTCGACCTGAACGACTTCAAAGGCATGGTTGCGTGCGGCGGCTTCTCTTACGGCGACGTACTGGGTGCCGGTGAAGGCTGGGCCAAATCGGCCTTGTTCAACAGCCGTGCCCGCGATGCATTCCAGGGCTTCTTCGAGCGTACCGACAGCTTCACCCTCGGTGTGTGCAATGGTTGCCAGATGCTGTCCAACCTGCACGAGCTGATTCCGGGCAGTGAGTTCTGGCCGCACTTCGTACGCAACCGTTCGGAGCAGTTCGAGGCCCGTGTTGCCATGGTCCAGATCCAGGAATCGCCATCGATCTTCCTGCAGGGCATGGCCGGTTCGCGTATGCCGATCGCCATCGCTCACGGTGAAGGTCATGCCGAGTTCGCCCATGACGACGCCCTGCTCGAAGCCGATATTTCCGGCACCGTTGCGCTGCGTTATGTGGACAACCACGGCAAGGTCACTGAAACCTACCCGGCCAACCCGAACGGCTCGCCGCGCGGTATTGGCGGCATGACCACTCGCGACGGTCGCGTCACCATCATGATGCCGCACCCTGAGCGTGTATTCCGTGCCGTGCAGAACTCCTGGCGTCCTGAAGAGTGGAACGAAGACGGCGCCTGGATGCGCATGTTCCGCAATGCTCGCGTCTGGGTTAACTAAACCCCGATGTACAAGCTTGCCTTCTTCGTGCCTGCAAGCCATGTAGAGCAGGTCAAGAACGCCGTATTCGCCGCTGGTGCAGGGCGAATCGGCGCTTACGATCATTGTTCATGGCAAGTGCTCGGCCAGGGCCAGTTCCGACCGCTGGATGGCAGTCAGCCATTTATCGGTCAGGGTGGCGTGGTCGAGACGGTCGAGGAATGGAAAGTCGAGATGGTCGTCGCTGATGAGGCTATTCATCAGGCAGTGGTGGCTCTCAAGCAGAGCCATCCGTACGAAACGCCAGCTTATGAAGTGTGGCGGCTGGAAGCGTTCTAGAGTTACATCGTGCTTTTCGCGAATGAATTCGCTCCCACTGTAGGAGCGAATTCATTCGCGAACATGCGATTACGGCCGAATCTCGATCATCGTGCCGTCCTTCACCAGATCCCAGACCTCACGCATATCGTTGTTCTTCAGCGCGATGCAGCCATTGGTCCAGTCCAGGGTATGGAAATACCACTCCGGATATTCTTCGTCCACGGGCGTGCCGTGCAGCATGATCATGCTGCCAGGCTTGACGCCTTCACGGCGTGCGCGTGCTGAATCTGAGATGTTCGGGTAGGAAATGTGTATCGACAGGTTGTAGTTGTTGCTGGGCTTGCGCCAGTCAAGCCAGTAGAAACCTTCCGGTGTGCGCTGGTCGCCTTCCTGCAACTTTGTGCCCTTGGGGTTTCTGCCCAGGGAAATGCGGTAAGTCTTGAGCGCTTCGCCGCCGCTGATCAGTTGCAACTGGCGTGCGGATTTCAGCACCAGCACCTTGTCGATTTTCTTGTCAGCCAGGCTTTGGGTGTTGATGACCTTATGGTCGATGATTTTCTGTTCGCTGCCCTTGGGCACGATGGTCTGGGTAAAGGCCGCCTGCGACAGCGGAACGAAAGACATGCAGAAGAGAGCGAACAGCCAACGCATTGCGGTATCCCTGAAAGCACCTGAGTGCCGGATTGATTAGGTGTCCTGTATCGGGCGCGAGGCTGGCAGGGCGCTGGTATGCACTGGGTAAACCTGCTGGCGTCTGTCCGCGAAGAAGTATTCTAGGGTACGCCTGACTGTCATGAAAGCCAGGTCATGCCATGGAATATCGGCTTCGTCGAATAATTGCACCTCAAGGCTTTCGACCCCGGCGGCGAATTCTGGAGTGGCGAGTTCGGCGCGGTAGAACACATGCACCTGATTGATATGCGGTACGTCGATCAGCGCATACAGATGCAGGTCAGTCAGCGTGGCGCAGGCTTCCTCGATGGTTTCACGGCGCGCCGCCTGTTCGATGGTTTCACCGTTCTCCATGAAGCCGGCCGGCAAGGTCCAGAAACCCAGGCGCGGCTCGATGGCGCGGCGGCACAGCAAGACTTTTTCGCCCTGCGTAACCAGGCAGCCCGCCACGATATTCGGGTTCTGATAATGAATGGTATGGCAATGCTCGCATACATGGCGCAGGCGGCTATCGCCCTCTGGAATGCGCAGGATGACCGGGTTACCGCATTGGCTGCAGAATTTCATGGTTTCGTTCGATCCGTTAAAGCAGACGCTATCCTGGCTTGCTGCAGGGCGGACCTGCAAGTTTCGCGATTGTATGACCGTCCTGCAAGGGGTTGGGCAGTTCGCCGCTTTGGTGCATGATGCCAAGAGTGCAACAGATCGAGATTTCCCATGCTGGATGAGCTACTTCTCCGTGTAAGCAGTCACACGCCAGATATTCTTGAGTCGGACCGACGGTTTCCCGAGGCGGCGGTATTGCTGCCGGTCACGCGCAGTGATGAACCCGAATTGATCCTGACCTTGCGCGCCAGCGGGCTTTCCACCCACGGCGGGGAAGTGGCTTTTCCGGGGGGACGGCGCGATCCGGATGATCCCGATCTGATATTCACGGCCCTGCGCGAGGCCGAAGAGGAAATCGGCCTGCCGCCCGGCCTCGTCGAGATCGTCGGTCCTCTGAGCCCGCTGATTTCCAAGCATGGCATCAAGGTCACGCCTTATGTCGGCGTGATTCCCGACTTTGTCGAATACCGCCCCAATGATGCTGAAATCGCTGCGGTCTTCAGCGTGCCGCTGGAATTCTTCCGCCAGGACGCTCGCGAACATACCCACCGGATCGACTATGACGGTCGCAGTTGGTACGTGCCGAGCTATCGTTATGGCGGATACAAGATCTGGGGGCTGACGGCGATCATGATCGTCGAACTGGTCAATGTGCTGTATGACACGAAGATCAGCCTGCATCATCCGCCCGAGCGGTCCACCACCTGAGTGGTCATTTATAACGAACCGCGCCTGTGAGTGCGGTCATCAGCCTGAGGTAAAACCATGAAATATCGCCTAGGAGACTCCCGTGTCCAGACCGATCCACAAAGCTGGGTCGCGCCCAATGCGGTCCTGATCGGCAAGGTCAAGCTGGAGGCCGGGGCGAGCGTCTGGTTCAACGCTGTGCTGCGGGGCGATAACGAATTGATTCACATCGGAGAGAACAGCAACGTGCAGGATGGTACGGTGATGCACACCGACATGGGCTCGCCGCTGAACATCGGCAAAGGCGTCACCATTGGTCATAACGTCATGCTGCACGGTTGCAGCGTCGACGATTACAGCCTCATCGGCATCAACTCCGTGATTCTCAACGGCGCAAAGATCGGCAAATACTGCATCATTGGCGCCAACTCGCTGATCGGCGAAGGCAAGGTCATCCCCGACGGCTCTCTGGTGATGGGCTCGCCGGGCAAGGTGGTGCGAGAGCTCACCGATGTCCAGAAGAAGATGCTCGAAGCCAGCGCCGCGCATTACGTTCACAACGCCCAGCGTTACGCCCGCGACCTTGCTGTGCAGGAAGACTGATGAGCACTGAATCCATTCCAGAAAAACCTGTCCGCTCGCCCTGCGTGAGCATCTGTGCGCTGGACGAAGACGATATCTGCACCGGCTGCCAGCGAACGGTCGCCGAGATCACCGGCTGGAGCCGCATGAGCAATGACGAGCGGCGGGCGGTGCTGGGGTTGTGCCATGAACGGGCCAAGGCGAGCGGGGTGGTCTGGACTGTTTCTCGGTAATGAATGTGCCGGTTCTGTTGCCGACAAGCCGCCTCCCTCATTCTGCTACCATTGCCACCCGTTTTTCCCAAGACATCTTTTTCCATGCTTTTCCTGATCGCCTACATCAGCAGTGTCGTGCTGATCAACTTCGCTTTTTCCACCGCCCCGCATCTGGATATCATCTGGTCGGCCTGGGGCGGGCTGGTGTTTGTCCTGCGCGATATGGTGCAGACCCGTTTCGGCCATGGCGCGATCCTCGCCATGCTGGTGGCGCTGCTGCTGTCTTACGTCACCAGCGAGCCTGCCATTGCACTGGCCAGCGCCACGGCGTTTGCGGTTTCCGAATGCATCGACTGGCTGGTGTTCAGCATTACCAAACGCCCGTTGCATGACCGGCTGTGGATCAGCTCTGCGCTGAGTATCCCGCTGGATACCTTTATCTTTTTCGGCCTGATCGATGCCTTGACGGCGCCGGTGATACTGACAGCTCTTGGCTCCAAATTCGCGGGCGTGACGGCCGTCTGGCTAATCATGGCCTGGCGTATCCGCAAGAACGCTTGTCCGGGTTGAGCCCCTATTTGCAGGGCTTCGTGGTAAATTGCGCGCCTTTCTCCTTAGCGGTCGCTCGCATACGGCGGGCTGCCATCGATATCTGCTTCACGAGGACCTGAGATGACTCAAATCGGAACTCCACTGTCGCCTACCGCGACTCGCGTATTGTTTTGCGGCAGTGGCGAGCTGGGCAAGGAAGTAGTGATCGAGCTGCAACGCCTGGGCGTCGAAGTGATCGCCGTTGACCGTTATGCCGATGCGCCTGCCATGCAGGTCGCCCATCGCAGCCATGTGATCAACATGCTCGACGGTGCTGCTCTGCGTGCGGTGGTCGAGGCCGAGAAGCCGCATTTCATCGTTCCGGAAATCGAAGCCATCGCGACCGCTACCCTGGTCGAGCTTGAATCCGAAGGTTTCACCGTCATTCCAACAGCCCGTGCTGCGCAACTGACCATGAACCGTGAAGGCATTCGTCGTCTGGCTGCCGAAGAACTCAAGCTGCCGACGTCGCCGTACCACTTTGCCGATACCTTCGAGGACTACAGCAAAGCGGTCCTGGACCTGGGCTTCCCTTGCGTGGTCAAGCCGGTCATGAGTTCGTCGGGCAAGGGCCAAAGCCTGCTCAAGAGCGCCGATGATATCCAGAAGGCCTGGGATTACGCGCAGGAAGGCGGTCGTGCAGGCAAGGGCCGTGTGATCGTCGAAGGCTTTATCGATTTCGATTACGAAATCACGCTGCTGACTGTGCGTCATGTCGGCGGTACTACTTTCTGTGCGCCGGTTGGTCATCGTCAGGAGAAAGGCGACTATCAGGAGTCCTGGCAGCCACAGGCCATGAGCCCGGTTGCGCTGGCTGAGTCCGAGCGCGTTGCCAAGGCGGTGACCGAGGCGTTGGGCGGTCGTGGCATCTTTGGTGTCGAGTTGTTCATCAAGGGCGATCAGGTGTGGTTCAGCGAAGTGTCGCCGCGTCCGCATGACACCGGTCTGGTGACCCTGATTTCCCAGGACCTGTCCCAGTTTGCCCTGCATGCCCGTGCCATTCTGGGCCTGCCTGTACCGTTGATCCGCCAGTTCGGGCCATCGGCTTCGGCGGTGATTCTGGTCGAGGGTCAATCCACACAAACCGCTTTCGCCAACCTGGGCGCAGCACTGGCCGAGCCGGATACTGCATTGCGTCTGTTCGGCAAGCCAGAAGTCAACGGTCAGCGCCGCATGGGCGTAGCCCTGGCGCGTGACGAGTCCATCGAAGCCGCTCGCGCCAAGGCGACCCGTGCTTCGGCGGCGGTCAACGTCATTTTGTAAGTAGCCCCGCGTAGGAGCGAATTCATTCGCGAAGCCATTTTTCGCGAATGAATTCGCTCCTACCGGCGATCTTCAGAGTTCTCTGTCTCTCGTCTCTTTCAGGCACAGCACAGCCAGCAGGCTGATCAGCGCTGCTGCTGACACATACCCGCCAACCCAGCTCAAGCCGCCCATTGCCACCAGTTTCTGTGCAAAGAACGGGGCGACGGATGCGCCGACGATTCCGCCCAGGTTGTAGGCTGCCGATGCGCCGGTGTAACGCACCTGTGTCGGGAACAGTTCCGGCAACAGTGCGCCCATGGGGGCGAAGGTCACGCCCATCAGGAACAGCTCGATACACAGGAACAGCGCAACACCCCAGGTCGTGCCGTGGGTGAGCAGCGGCTCCATGAGAAAGCCCGAGAGAATCGCCAGTACACCGCCGACAATCAGCACCGGCTTGCGCCCAAAGCGGTCGCTTGCCCAGGCCGACAAAGGTGTGGCCGCGGCCATGAACAGCACCGCGAAGCACAGCAGGCCCAGGAAGGTTTCCCGGCTATAGCCCAGTGTGGAAACCCCGTAGCTCAGGGAAAAGACCGTCGAGATATAGAACAGCGCGTAGCACACGACCATTGAGGCGGCACCCAGCAGCATCGGTTTCCAGTGCTGGCTGAAGGTTTCCACGATCGGCATCTTGACCCGCTCATGGCGTGCAATGGCTTTGGCGAAGACCGGTGTCTCTTCCAGTTTCAGACGCACATACAGCCCGACCATGACCAGAGCGGCGCTGAGCAGAAATGGAATCCTCCAGCCCCACGAGCGAAATTGCTCGTCGCTGAGTGTCAGCGCCAGTGCCAGAAACAGGCCGTTGGCTGCCAGAAAACCAATGGATGGCCCCAGTTGCGGGAACATGCCGAACCAGGCTCGTTTGCCCTTGGGGGCATTTTCCGTTGCCAGTAGCGCAGCGCCTCCCCATTCACCGCCAAGCCCCAGCCCCTGGCCGAAACGCAGCAGGCAGAGAATGATCGGTGCCCAGGCTCCGATGGTTGCATAGCCGGGCAGCACGCCAATCAGGGTGGTGCAGACACCCATCAGCAGCAATGAAGCCACCAGCGTTGATTTGCGTCCGATACGGTCACCGAAATGGCCGAACAGTGCCGACCCTAGCGGCCGTGCGAGAAAGGCGATGCCGAAGGTCAGAAATGACGACAGCATCTGGGCGGTGCCGGAGGTCTGTGGAAAGAAAACCGGGCCGATCACCAGTGCCGCAGCCGTGGCGTAGACGTAAAAGTCGTAGAACTCGATGGCGGTGCCAATGAAGCTGGCGGTTGCAACGCGGGTTGGCGAGTTGGTGGGTGGTGTTTGGGTGTCGTCGTTTTCGCTGAGAGTAGCGGTGCTGGTCATGCGGATATCCCTGACAGTCATCTTGCCTGCGACGTGGGCCACGTAGCGGCAAATGTTCATTCTTGTGATTGTGGGCGCAGCACTGATCAGATTGGCCCGGTTGGGCTGGAGGGTAATGACAGCGCTCGTGGATGGGAGCGTGCCATAAAAGGTGCGAGTCGTTCAGGCTGAATGACTGGCCGTCTGCGCTGGGTGCGGGTAGCACGCGCTACGGCTGGCTGGGTAAGCGAAGGGATTATAGGAAGGGCTGTGCTCGCGAAACAAGTAGTAACATCGGGCTGTCTGAAAACTGCTGTGCTCGGTCAGGCTGTGTTTTCACGCAGCCTGAGCATTACGCTTTTCTCAGGTAAAAACCAGGCTTGGAGCGTTCTGCCACATCAGCACCCGCTTCACGCGATTATCCTCGGTTTCCAGGATTTCCAGCCGGTACGGGCCGATTTTCAGGCAGACCGGACCTTCGGGAATGGTTTCCAGCGCTTCGGTCACCAGGCCGTTAAGGGTCTTGGGGCCATCGGAAGGCAGGTGCCAGCCGAGGCTCTTGTTCAGTTCGCGAATCGACGCAGCGCCTTCCACTTCAAGGCGTCCGTCCGTCTGGCGCGTGACATGGGGATTGTTGAGGCTTTGTTCGTTCTCGAACTCGCCGACGATCTCTTCGAGGATGTCTTCCAGGCTGACAATGCCCAGCACTTCGCCATATTCGTCCACCACCACACCCAGCCGACGCTGCTGCTTGTGGAAGTTGAGCAGTTGCAACTGCAATGGCGTGCTTTCGGGCACAAAGTAAGGTTCGTAGCAGACAGCCAGCAATTGCTCCTTGGTCAGTTCGCCCTTGGGCAGCAGATGGCTGATCTGACGGGTATTGAGAACCCCCTGAACCTGATTGATATCGTTGTGATAGACCGGCAGGCGGGTGTGTCGCGAAATGATCAGGCGTTCGATGATCTGCTCGATGGGGTCGTCGAGGTTGACGCCGTCCACTTCGTTGCGCGGTATCAGAATGTCATTGACCGTGATGCTGTCCAGGGCATGAATGCCGGAGATGACATTGGCGCGTGGGTGATATTCCTGAACGCCATCGTGGCTGTGTTTCTGCGATTCGTCGTCCAGGTCTTTATCCTGGCTCGGCACTTTATGTACGCCGAAAAGGCGCAGCAGGTATTTTGCAATCGCGCTGAAGACGCAGGTCAGCGGCCAGACGATCTTCATCGGGATATGCAGCGTCCCGTTACCGAGCAACAGAGTGGCGACGGGGTAGCGGGCTGCGAGGCGGCGCGGGATGAATTCGGCAAATACCAGCATGGCGCCAGCGGTGATGAGCCAGGCAACGGTTGGGCCGTTATCGAACCAGCCATTGACTGCAATCAGCGTGGCGATGACGGTGATCAGGGTCTTGATCAGCGTATTGCTCAGAATCAGGCTGTTGAGCTCGAAGGCCAGTTCCGGAAAGGTCGCCGCCTCACTGGAGCGGCTGCCGGCGCGCAACGTCTTGAGCAGGTGATGAGCCGTCTCGACAGCGGTCAGCAGACCGGACCAGAGCATCAGCAGGGTCAGTACACCCAGAAGTGGGCCGAGGGGCAGATTATCCATGATCGACGCCCGTCAGATATGCAGAATGAATTCGCGTACCAGCTTGCTGCCGAAATAGGCCAGCATCAGCAGGCAGAAGCCGCCCAGGGTCCAGCGAATAGCTTTATGCCCACGCCAGCCGAGGCGGTTGCGACCCCACAGCAAGACGCTGAACACCACCCAGGCCAGACAGGCGAGCAGGGTCTTGTGTACCAGATGCTGGGCAAACAGGTTCTCTACGAACAGCCAGCCGGAGATCAGCGACAGCGACAGCAGTGTCCAGCCAGCCCACAGGAAACCGAACAGCAGGCTTTCCATGGTTTGCAGGGGCGGGAAGTTCTTGATCAGGCCCGAAGGGTGCTTGTGCTTGAGCTGATGATCCTGCACCAGCAGCAGCAACGCCTGGAACACCGCGATGGTGAACATGCCGTAAGCCAGGATGGAAAGCAGGATATGGCTGAGAATGCCCGGCTCTTCAATGATCGGCTGCACCGTGCCGCTGGGGGCGTACTGGGCGAGCAGGGCAGTTATCATGCCCAGCGGGAACAGCAGCACCAGCAGGTTTTCCACGGGTATTCGCGTGGTGGCGATCAGGGTCAGAGCGATGACCGACACGGCGATCAGGCTGGCGGAGTTGAAAAAGTCCAGTCCCAGGCCTGCCGGGTGCATCAGTTGGGAATAAAGGCCGATGGCATGGGCAATGACGGCCAGGGTGCCGAGCAGTACAAGCAGCCGCTTGTCGGGTTTGGTGGTCTGATTCAGGCGTACGCCCTGATAGACGGTCGCAGCGGCATAGAGGCTGGCGGCGGCGAGGCTTGAAAGCAGACTGGGTGTTAGAGGGAACATAGATCCTGAAGGACGAGCCCGAAAGACGCTGAGTTTGGCATAGAACCGACATTTCACGAAAGACTACATAAGCAGTCAGCGTGGTGTCAGTTCCGCGGAGTCTTCGCTATAATCCGCGACCTGCTCAAGCCGCAGGCTCGCCGAGCGCCATTATTATTGCGGGCCGGGCCGCACCAACCGGGGTTCGACCAGAGCCTGAAAGGATCGCGCATGTTTGAAAACCTTACCGACCGCCTCTCGCAGACGCTGCGCCACGTAACTGGCAAGGCCAAGCTGACCGAGGACAACATCAAAGATACCTTGCGCGAAGTGCGCATGGCTTTGCTTGAAGCCGATGTCGCCCTGCCGGTGGTCAAGGACTTCGTCAATAGCGTCAAGGAACGCGCCGTAGGCACCGAGGTGTCGCGCAGCCTGACGCCAGGCCAGGCATTCGTGAAGATCGTTCAGGCCGAACTCGAAAGCCTGATGGGCGCCGCCAACGAAGATCTGGTGCTCAACGTCACGCCGCCGGCTGTCGTGCTGATGGCGGGTTTGCAGGGTGCGGGTAAAACCACCACCGCCGGCAAACTTGCGCGCTTCCTCAAGGAGCGCAAGAAGAAAACCGTCATGGTCGTGTCGGTTGACGTTTATCGTCCGGCGGCCATCAAGCAGCTGGAAACCCTGGCCAACGATATCGGCGTGACGTTCTTCGCTTCCGATATCAGCCAGAAGCCTGTGGATATTGCCCAGGCTGCCATCCGCGAAGCGAAGCTCAAGTTCATCGACGTCGTGATCGTCGATACCGCCGGTCGCCTGCACGTCGATGCAGAGATGATGGGCGAGATCCAGGCATTGCATGCCGTGGTGAAACCGGCAGAAACCCTGTTCGTGGTCGATGCCATGACCGGTCAGGATGCTGCCAACACCGCCAAGGCCTTCGGCGATGCGCTGCCATTGACCGGTGTGGTTCTCACCAAGGTCGATGGTGATGCGCGTGGCGGTGCCGCACTGTCGGTGCGGGCGATTACCGGCAAGCCGATCAAGTTCATCGGTATGGGCGAGAAGAGCGAAGCTCTGGAACCGTTCCACCCGGATCGTATCGCGTCGCGAATTCTCGGCATGGGCGACGTACTCAGCCTGATCGAACAGGCCGAGCAGACGCTCGATAAAGAGAAAGCCGACAAGCTGGCCAAGAAGCTCAAGAAGGGCAAGGGCTTCGATCTCGAAGACTTCCGCGACCAGTTGCAACAGATGAAGAACATGGGCGGCCTTGGCGGCCTCATGGACAAGCTGCCGAGTATCGGTGGCATGAACCTCTCGCAGATGGGCAATGCCCAGGGTGCTGCCGAGAAGCAGTTCAAGCAGATGGAAGCCATCATCAACTCGATGACGCCGGCCGAGCGCCGCGACCCTGATCTGATCAGCGGTTCGCGCAAGCGCCGCATCGCCATCGGTTCGGGAACCCAGGTTCAGGACATTGGGCGTCTGATCAAGCAGCATAAACAGATGCAGAAGATGATGAAGAAATTCTCCGCCAAGGGCGGTATGGCAAAAATGATGCGCGGCATGGGTGGAATGTTCCCTGGCGGCGGCATGCCAAAAATGTGATTGTGTCGCGCGCAAGAAACTTTGCGCGCATTCATTCTGGAGGCCTGGCCTCCAGCAATCCCGCGTTCTGCGGGACTCAACCGCTGTCTTACGACAGTTTCATTGCAAATCTGGATGGCATGCCGACAGGCGCCGGAAAAAGACATTTGCAAAAGTCGGGATATTCCTTAGAATATGCGGCCTTTCGGGCACCCATGCCCGCTGTGCATCTTAGATTTGCAGCACCGACTACAGGAACGATGTTCAATGCTAACCATCCGTCTTGCCCTTGGCGGCTCCAAAAAGCGCCCGTTTTACCACCTGACCGTAACCGACAGCCGCAACGCTCGTGACGGTTCCCACAAAGAACAAATCGGTTTCTTCAACCCGATTGCTCGTGGTCAGGAAGTTCGTCTGTCCGTCAACGAAGAACGCCTGAACTACTGGCTGGGCGTTGGTGCTCAGACTTCCGAGCGCGTTGCTCAGTTGATCAAAGAGCACAACAAGGCTAAGGCTGCGGCCTGAAACCTATGAACGCGACGCCTGCATCTGCCGACGATCTGATCGTCATAGGCAAGATTTTCTCGGTTCATGGCGTTCGCGGCGAAGTGAAGGTTTATTCCTTTACGGATCCGATTGATAACCTGCTGGACTACACGACCTGGACGCTGCGGCGCGAGGGGAAAGTGGAAAAACAGGTAGAGCTGGTCAGCGGACGCTTGCAAGGCAAGTTCCTGGTCGCAAAGCTCAAGGGTCTCGATGATCGCGACGAAGCGCGTCTTCTGTCCGGTTGCGAAATCTGCGTGCCGCGTAACCTGTTCCCTGATCTGGACGATGGCGAGTACTACTGGTACCAGCTTGAAGGCCTGAAGGTCATCGACACGCTCGGGCAATTGCTCGGCAAGATCGATCACCTGCTTGAAACCGGCTCGAACGATGTAATGGTGGTCAAGCCCTGCGCGGGCAGTCTGGATGATCGCGAGCGTCTGTTGCCCTATACGGAGCAATGTGTGCTGGCAATCGACCTGGACGCCGGCGAGATGAAGGTGGATTGGGATGCGGACTTCTGAATGCTATGGCTAGCATGCGCATAGAAGTCATCAGTTTGTTCCCGGAGATGTTTTCCGCCATCAGCGAATACGGCATTACCAGCCGTGCGGTGAAACAGGGGCTCTTGCAGCTCACTTGTTGGAATCCGCGGGACTACACCACTGATCGTCATCACACTGTAGATGACCGCCCATTTGGCGGTGGTCCTGGCATGGTGATGAAGATCAAGCCCCTTGAGGATGCTCTGGTTCAGGCCAGGCAGGCAGCGGGGGATGCGGCGAAGGTGATTTACCTGTCGCCACAAGGCCGCAAGCTGGATCAGTCTGCGGTACGCGAACTGGCGCAGGAGGAAGCGATTATCCTCATCGCCGGTCGTTATGAAGGCATTGACGAGCGTTTTATTGATGCTTATGTCGATGAAGAGTGGTCGATTGGTGACTATGTACTGTCTGGTGGCGAGCTACCGGCAATGGTGCTGATCGACGCGGTTACGCGACTGCTGCCTGGAGCTTTAGGGCATGTGGACTCCGCGGAGGAAGATTCCTTCACGGACGGTCTGCTGGATTGCCCGCATTACACCCGACCTGAGGTGTATGCGGATCAGCGTGTTCCCGACGTGTTGCTAAGTGGCAATCACGCGCATATCCGGCGTTGGCGTTTACAGCAGTCCCTTGGGCGGACCTATGAACGACGCGCCGATCTTCTGGAAAGCCGCTCGCTTTCTGGAGAAGAGAAGAAGCTGCTGGCGGAATACATCCGCGAGCGGGACGATAGTTAACGTATCGATGGTCGATCCAGACGGATTACCTTAGGAGCACCAGCATGACTAACAAAATCATTCTTGCCCTCGAAGCAGAGCAGATGACCAAAGAGATCCCTACCTTTGCCCCGGGCGACACTATCGTCGTTCAGGTGAAAGTGAAGGAAGGCGACCGCGCACGTCTGCAAGCGTTTGAAGGCGTTGTAATTGCCAAGCGGAACCGTGGCGTGAACAGTGCTTTCACTGTTCGTAAAATCTCCAACGGTGTTGGCGTTGAGCGTACTTTCCAGACCTACAGCCCGCAAATCGACAGCCTGGCTGTGAAACGTCGCGGCGACGTTCGCAAGGCCAAACTGTACTACCTGCGTGACCTGTCCGGTAAAGCAGCTCGCATCAAAGAAAAACTGTCCTGATACAGTCTTTCGATGCATAAAAAAAGCAGCCTTCGGGCTGCTTTTTTGTTGTGTGCTGTTTAATCATGCAACTCATCTGTCGCCATACAGCCTACGAGTGAAAATGCCTGCCATCGACCACCCCCTGATCGACCGTTTTCTGGACGCGCTCTGGCTGGAAAAGGGTTTGTCCGATAACACCCGTGACTCTTATCGCAGTGATCTGGCCTTGTTCAACGGCTGGCTGCAAGAGCGCAATGTGGATTTGATCGATGCCGGACGCGATGTGATTCTCGATCACCTGTCCTGGCGGATGGATCAGGCCTACAAGCCTCGTTCGACTGCCCGCTTCCTGTCCGGAGCCCGTGGTTTCTATCGTTACCTTCTGCGCGAGCGGCTGATTGCGGTCGATCCGACCTTGCTGATCGATATGCCGCAATTGGGCAAGCCACTGCCCAAATCCCTGTCTGAAGCCGATGTTGAAGCCTTGCTGGCCGCGCCCGACCTGAGCGAGCCGATCGGTGAGCGTGACCGGGCAATGCTGGAAGTGCTTTATGCCTGTGGCCTGCGGGTCAGTGAGTTGATCAGTCTGACGCTGGAGCAGGTCAATTTGCGTCAGGGTGTCCTGCGAATCATGGGCAAGGGTAGCAAGGAGCGGCTGGTACCCATGGGGGAGGAGGCCATTGTCTGGGTCGAGCGTTATATGCGCGGCGCACGTGATGAGCTGCTGGGCGGACGTCCCAGCGATGTCCTGTTTCCCAGCCTGCGTGGCGAGCAAATGACTCGGCAGACCTTCTGGCACCGCATCAAGCATCAGGCCGCTGTCGCCGGCATCGGCAAGTCACTGTCACCCCATACCTTGCGTCATGCTTTTGCCACTCATTTGCTCAATCATGGTGCCGACTTGCGGGTTGTGCAGATGCTGCTTGGCCACAGTGACCTGTCCACGACACAGATTTATACACACGTTGCCCGTGCCCGATTGCAGGATATGCACGCCAGGCACCATCCACGCGGCTGAACCTTGATTTAAGTTGTGTTTGTCCGGGTCGGTGTTACAGGCCTTATGTGATAGGCTTTGCCGGTTTCACAGATTGAAGCTGGCGTCAGTCGTTTTCAGCGCCGCCGGTCTGTCCGCCTTCATAGGAGTTTTCATGCGCTTGCCTCATGTTTTTGCTGCCGCCATTGTTGCCCTGGCCAGCTCTTTCAGTGCGTTTGCCCTGGCTGATGCTGTCCCCGATCAAGCCATCCGCAAGACCCTGGAGTCGCTTCAACTGGAGCTGCCTGTAGAAAGCATCGCAGCCAGCCCGCTCAATGGCCTCTATGAAGTCAAACTCAAGGGCGGTCGTGTTCTTTATGCCAGCGCCGATGGCCAGTTCGTGGTGCAGGGTTATCTGTTCCAGATCCAGAACGGCAAGCCGGTCAACCTGACCGAGAAGACCGAACGTCAGGCGATCTCGAAAACCATCAATGGCATTCCTGCCAGCGAGATGGTGGTTTACCCGGCCATTGGCGAAACCAAATCGCATATCACCGTCTTCACCGACACCACCTGTCCTTATTGCCACAAGCTGCATGAAGAAGTGGCTCAGTTGAACAAGATGGGCATCGAAGTCCGTTACCTGGCTTTCCCGCGTCAGGGGCTGGGTTCGCCGGGCGACCAGCAACTGCAGGCGGTCTGGTGTTCCAAGGACCGCAAGGCAGCCATGGACCTTATGGTCGACGGCAAGGACATCAAGGCACCGAAGTGCGAGAACCCGGTGACCAAACAGTTTGAAATGGGTCAGTCGATTGGCGTGAACGGTACGCCAGCCATTGTCCTGGCCGATGGCCAACTGATTCCTGGCTATCAGCCGGCTGCCCAGGTTGCCAAGCTGGCGCTGGGTGCCAAATAATCCTGCATCGTCAGGAACGCCTCATGGGCATGGGGTGACGCCTTGCCGTCATCCCGCTAAAAAAATTGGAGTCGCATGGTGACATGCGGCTGTTTTCCACGGCCGACTTCGGGGCGGCCGTTTTTCGGGGAGTTCATCAGTGAAACCGGTCAAAGTAGGCATCTGTGGGCTGGGTACTGTCGGTGGCGGTACCTTTAACGTACTTCAGCGTAACGCCGAGGAGATTGCCCGTCGTGCCGGGCGTGGAATCGAAGTTGCGCAAATTGCGGTTCGTACACCAAACCCCAACTGCCAGATTACCGGTACACCCACCACGAACGACGTGTTCGCGGTGGCGGAAAATCCTGAAATCGATATCGTCGTCGAGCTGATCGGCGGCTACACCGTCGCCCGTGAGCTGGTGCTCAAGGCCATCGAGAACGGCAAGCACGTGGTTACCGCCAACAAGGCGCTGATCGCGGTACACGGCAATGAAATCTTCGCCAAGGCCCGTGAGAAGGGCGTGATCGTGGCTTTCGAGGCCGCCGTCGCAGGCGGTATCCCGGTCATCAAGGCGATTCGTGAAGGCCTGTCGGCAAACCGCATCAACTGGGTTGCCGGGATCATCAACGGTACCGGTAACTTCATCCTCACCGAAATGCGCGAGAAGGGCCGTACTTTCCCGGACGTCCTGGCTGAAGCCCAGGCGCTGGGGTACGCCGAAGCCGATCCGACCTTCGACGTGGAAGGCATCGACGCTGCCCACAAGCTGACGATTCTGGCTTCCATTGCATTCGGTATCCCGCTGCAGTTCGACAAGGCCTACACCGAAGGCATCACCAGACTGACCACTGCCGACGTGAACTACGCCGAAGCCCTGGGCTATCGCATCAAGCACCTGGGCGTTGCGCGCAGCACGGCGCAGGGTATCGAGCTGCGGGTTCACCCGACGCTGATCCCGGCCGACCGCCTGATTGCCAACGTCAATGGCGTGATGAACGCCGTGATGGTCAATGGCGACGCCTCGGGTTCGACCCTGTTCTACGGCGCTGGCGCAGGCATGGAGCCAACGGCTTCTTCCGTGGTTGCCGATCTGGTGGACGTGGTGCGTGCCATGACTTCCGACCCGGAGAATCGCGTACCGCACTTGGCCTTCCAGCCGGATTCGTTGTCCGCTCACCCGATTCTGCCGATCGAAGAGTGCGAGAGTGCCTATTATCTGCGTATCCAGGCCAAGGACCATCCGGGCGTACTGGCTCAGGTTGCAAGCATCCTGTCCGAGCGCGGCATCAACATTGAATCGATCATGCAGAAAGAAGTCGAAGAGCAGGACGGCCTGGTGCCAATGATTCTGCTGACGCACCGCGTACGCGAGCAGCGCATGAACGATGCAATCACAGCGCTGGAAGCCTTGCAGGATGTGGTAGGCCCCGTTGTGCGGATTCGTGTCGAACATCTCAATTAATTGATTAGTTGCAAGCGGCAAGCGGTAAGCGGCAAGCGGCAAGTAGAGGTCAACGTGCCTTTACTTGCAGCTTGAAACTTGCAGCTTGAAGCTTCCAGCTCAAACCAAAGGTTTGAAAAAATGCGCTACATCAGTACCCGCGGCCAGGCGCCAGCGTTGAATTTCGAAGATGTGCTGCTTGCAGGCCTGGCCAGCGATGGTGGCCTGTATGTGCCGGAAAACCTGCCTCGTTTCACTCAGGAAGAAATCGCTTCCTGGGCTGGCCTGCCTTATCACGAGCTGGCTTTCCGGGTGATGCGTCCGTTCGTGGATGGCAGCATCCCGGATGCCGACTTCAAGAAGATTCTCGAAGAAACCTACGGCGTGTTCGCCCACAGCTCGGTTGCCCCGTTGCGCCAGTTGAACGGCAACGAGTGGGTGCTTGAGCTGTTCCATGGCCCGACTCTGGCGTTCAAGGACTTCGCTCTGCAATTGCTCGGTCGTCTGCTCGATTACGTGCTGGCCAAGCGTGGCGAGCGTGTGGTCATCATTGGCGCGACTTCCGGCGATACCGGCTCGGCAGCGATTGAAGGCTGCCGTCGTTGCGACAATGTCGATATTTTCATCCTGCACCCCAACAAGCGTGTTTCGGACGTTCAGCGTCGCCAGATGACCACCATCTTCGGCGATAACATCCATAACATCGCCATCGAAGGCAACTTCGACGATTGCCAGGAGATGGTCAAGGCCAGCTTCGCGGACCAGGGCTTCCTCAAGGGCACACGGCTGGTAGCGGTCAATTCGATCAACTGGGCGCGGATCATGGCCCAGATCGTCTACTACTTCCACGCAGCCCTGCAGTTGGGCGGCCCGGCTCGCTCGGTATCGTTCTCGGTGCCTACCGGCAACTTCGGTGACATCTTCGCCGGTTACCTGGCTCGCAACATGGGGCTGCCGGTCAATCAACTGATCGTGGCCACCAACCGCAACGACATCCTGCACCGCTTCATGAGCGGCAACCAGTACGTCAAGGAAACCCTGCACGCCACGCTGTCGCCTTCGATGGACATCATGGTGTCGTCCAACTTCGAGCGTCTGTTGTTCGATATGCATGGCCGTAGCGGCGCAGCAATCGCCGGCCTGATGGACACCTTCAAGCAGGGTGGCGGTTTCAGCGTCGATGAAGACCGCTGGACCGAAACACGCAAACTGTTCGATTCGCTGGCCGTCAGTGATGAGCAGACCTGCGAGACCATCGCCGAAGTGTTCGCACAGACAGGTGAAGTACTCGATCCGCACACGGCAATCGGGGTCAAGGCCGCGCGTGAGTGCCGTCGCAGCCTGGATACGCCGATGGTGATCCTGGGAACGGCCCATCCGGTCAAATTCCCTGAGGCAGTGGAGAAGGCAGGCGTAGGAAAAGCGCTTGAGCTGCCTGCACATTTGTCTGATTTGTTCGAGCGCGACGAACGCTGCACCGTTTTGCCAAATGACCTCAAAGCCATGCAGGCCTTTGTCAGCCAGCACGGCAACCGCGGAAAACCGTTATAACAGAAGCGTTGTGTAACAACTTAAGGCCCGCCACCCGGCGGGCCTTCTCATTTTCCCGTGCCAAACTTTGGAGGTTTTTGAGTTCCTACGGGTGAGTCAGTGGTTGTGAAACAGGCAAGTATGCAAGGTGTGGTCAGGGCGACCGGCAACCTGATTATCGGGCGTGCATGGCGCACGATTTTGGTCCTGTTGATGCTGTCTTTCGGCCAGTCCGCAAGTGCAGCGCAGGATTTGCCATTTACGCTGAGTGCGCCATTTCTGGCATTGGACGATTTGCCCCTCGATGCGGCGGATCGACAGTGGCTGGAGCAACGCAAGGCTCTACGGGTCGGCATTGCCATTGCCGATTATGAACCTATCGATATCACCAGCGACCGTAATCGTTATCAGGGCATCAGCGCCGATTACCTCAGCCTGATTGGCGACAAGTTGAACATGCCGATCCAGGTGATTGGCTTTGCCGAACGCGATCATGCGATTGCCGCATTGCGTAGCGGCGCCGTCGATATTCTCACTAGTGCCAACGGTTTCGAGCGTGCCGTGAAGGGGTTGGCATTTTCCCATGAGTACATGCCCGATCGTTCGATGGTGGTCGGACGAGGCAGCGACCCGTGGCCGTCGTTGGGGCTGGCAGGCAAGAAAGTCGTATTGCTCGATGGGTATGCGGACTCAAGCACTGTCCATAAAGCCTATCCCGAAAGCGAAATCATTATTGCGCCCAATCTCTACAGTGCTCTGGAGGCCTTGAGCCAGGGAGAAGTTGACGCTTTTATCGGCAATGAAGTGATTGTGCGTTCCTATAACGCCTTGCGGCCTTACCTGGGTTTGCAGATCAAGTTCGAGAGCGCATTGCCGCCTGTGGGCTTTGCGTTTGCCGTGCGTGAGGACGAGCAGCGGCTGTTGACCCTGATCAACCGGGCCTTGAGCAGCCTTGAGCCATCCGTCGCCCGTGAGGTGCTGGGGCGCTGGACGCTGGGGCTGGGTGCCGATGTGGTCGGGCAACGGATCACGCTCTCCAGAGCAGAGCGGCTCTGGGTGAGCAAACACCCCAGCGTGACAATCTCCACCACACAGCATCCGCCCTATATCTACAAGGACAATAACGGCCATTGGGTCGGGCTGAATATCGATGTGCTGGCGCGGATTTCCCGTATGACCGGCCTGCAGTTCGTTCACAAGGAAGTACCTTCGACCCAGATGAGCATCGAGGTGCTGAAGGCCGCAGAGGCGGAGATGAATACAACGCTGGCCGAAAACGCCGAGCGCAGGCAGTTTCTGGATTTCACCTATTCGTTTGGAGGTAATAGCTGGGTCTTTGTCGTGCGCTCCGAAAACTCTTCGCACGTTTCCCTGGGCAACCTGTCCGGCCGGGTACTGGCATTGCCTGCAAAGCATGCGCTGGAAGAGGAGATCCGCCGCAACTTTCCCGAGGTCCAGTTGCAACTGGTTTCGACTTATGCCGAAGCACGCAACCTGGTGGAAACCGGGCAGGCGGATGCCACGATCCAGAACGAAGCCGGCGCCTACCTCTTTCCGCCCGGCAATCTGAAAGTGGCGCGCAGTGTCGACGGCAAGTGGTCTCCCGACCAGTTTTCAGTGATCAAGTCGCAACCTGAACTGCTCAGCATCCTGAACAAGGCTCTGGAGGCATTTCCGGTGGCCGAGATGCGCTCCATCCGCATGAAGTGGCTGGGTTCGGTATTGCCTCAGCCCTCTCTCTGGAGCCGTATCCCGCAGTGGGTGTTCTGGGTTGTGGTACTGGCATTGTTGCTGGGGCTGGTATCCCTGGGCTGGAGCAGCCGGCTCAAGTCCCAGATTCGCCAGCGGCTCAAGGCCGAAAGGCAACTCAACGACCAGTTGGCTTTCAAGCACGCGCTGTTCGATGGCATTCCCAATCCGATTTACGTTCGCGATCTCAAGGGACGGCTTATTTCCTGTAACCGCAGCTATGAAGAAAGCTTCGGGATCAGCTTTGAGCAAATGAATGGTCGCCGCCTGATCGACGTCGATCTGATCCCGCGCTCCGTGGCCGAACAGATGCATGCCGACTATCTCAAGTTACTGGAGACCAGACGTCCGATATTCGCCGACAGGACCATGGAGCTGTTTGGCAAGCATGTCGATGCCTGGCAATGGACGACGCCTTTCTTTGGTGCCGATGGCCAGTTGCAGGGGCTGTTGGGCGGCTGGATCGATATCACCGAACGCAAGCGGCTGGAGATTCAGCTTGAAGAGGCACTACGGCATGCCGATCAGGCCAGCGAGGCCAAGAGTGCGTTTCTGGCGAGCATGAGTCATGAGATCCGCACGCCGATGGGAGCCATCATCGGCCTGCTGGAGCTGGAATGTGAGCAGGCACTGCGTCGTGGCGAGACACCTTCCCAAGGTTTGCAAGTGGCTCATCAATCGGCAAGGGAGCTTGTCGCTCTGATTGGCGACAGCCTTGATCTGGCCAGAATCGAGGCGGGCGGGATTCAGTTGTCGTTGTCCGCGACTTCGCTCCATCCGTTTTTTGAAGGCATTGTGCAGTTGTTCTCGGCCCAGGCTGAGCAGAAAGGGTTAGAGCTGAGGCTGGATTTTGCAGAGCAGGCCCGTGGTGATTATTGGCTCGACCCGTTACGGCTGCGTCAGGTGCTGCATAACGTGCTGGGCAACGCCCTGAAGTTCACACAACAAGGTTCTGTGGTGATCACTGTCAGTGTGCTTGAGGAGCACAGCGAGTCGCGACGCCTACGGATAATTGTCCAGGACAGCGGAACGGGGATCGATCCCCAGCGTCAGCAGCAGATATTCCAGCCTTTCATTCAGGCCCATGACGATATTGCGGTCCGCTATGGCGGCAGTGGGTTGGGGCTGAGTATTTCCCGGCAGCTTGTAGAGCTGATGAACGGGGAAATCAGCCTGTGCAGTGAACCGGGACATGGCACGCAAGTGACTGTCGATGTGGCGCTCGCCAGAGTGAAACGCCTGACCGTGCAGCAGGATGAAACCCGGATGCAGAGCCGCAATCCGGGTGAGCGCAGTTTGCGTTTGCTGGTGGTGGACGATATGTCGGCCAACCGTCTGGTGTTGACTCAGCAACTGGAGTTTCTCGGCCATCAGGTCGTGCCCGCCGAAGGTGGTGCCCAGGCCCTGGATATGTGGCGCGAGGAGGCGTTCGATGCCGTCATCACAGACTGCAACACGCCAGGGATTACCGGTTACGCACTGACCGAAGCAATCCGCAATATCGAGTCTCAGGAACAGCTCCCGCGTTGTCCGGTCATTGGCTGTACGGCCAATGCCATGACGGATGAGGCCGAGCGATGCGAGCGCATCGGCATGGATGGATTGCTGGTCAAGCCGTTGTCTCTGGAGCGCTTGTCAGAGGAACTGGCCAAAGTCATTCGTGAGCAGACATTCGATATTCGTACCTTGCGGCGCATGACTCAGGCCAACGAGGAACAGATACAGCGCCTGCTGGGAGAGTTGTGGAAAAACCTGCGTCATGAGCGTGAGGTGATGCAGCCAGCGGTCGGAGCCCATGACTGGAAGACTTTAAGTGCCTCCCTGCATCGTTTGAAAGGCGCAGCCTGTCTGGTGGATGCCGTGCCGCTGGCCAAGGCCTGTGCAGCGCTCGACGCCAGCGTGAAGAGCGAATCCGGTGCTGCCTTGAGCGAGCGCTGGCCGGTACTGGATGCTTCCATTGAAAGCCTGCGGGCAGATATTGAATTGCAGTTGGCACAGGTGCCCTGAATTTTAGGACTTGTCTTATGGGGGGCAGCCAACAGGAGATCTAGAGTGCTGTCACTTTCGGCCTGAAGGCTGTGATCTGGAAAATGACCGTGCGCTCTCTCAAAGTTCTGATCCTTGAAGACAATCCTTTTCAATTGATGGCCTTGCACCAGATGCTCAATGCCAATCAGGTATTCGACGTGCTGACCGCAGACAGCGTCGAAGCTGCAAGGCAGTCTTTGCTCAATCGGGGTGAGGTCGATATCGCCATCTGTGATCTGCAGATGGAGGGGCCTGATGGCCTGGAGTTGATTCGTCATCTGGCGCAGAGTGGCCAGGCCAGGGCGCTGATCGTTCTCAGCAAAGTTTCGGAATCGGTGCTTGATGGCGTGGTTCAATTGGCCCGCAGTCAGGGGCTGGAAGTATTGGGGGGCTTGCAGAAACCGGCCTCGGCGGCCCGGCTGTGCGATTTGCTCGAAGCCTATGATCAGTCCGCCTCGATACCCGGCCAGAGCGTGCCGGATACCCAGCCTCAACCTGTCTTTTGTGCCGAGCAATTGCTTGTCCCGGCAGCAGGCCGGGATTGTCCGGATCTGGCAGTGCTGGCTGAGCAGTGGATCACCTGCTTTCAACCCAAGGTCAGCGTCGATGGCGATGTTCTGGGCGTCGAAGCGCTGGTCCGTTGGCAGCATCCATTGCACGGTCTGTTGGCCCCTGGCAGTTTCATGCAGGCGATTGAAAGCGCCGGGCTGCTGGTGCCCTTGACCTGGCACGTGCTTGAGCAGTCTTTGCAATTGTCCGCAGATGTCCGCTGCAAGCAAGGCGAGGCGTTGCCTGTTGCGGTGAACATTGCTCCGCGGGTACTGGAGCAGACGGACTTTGCCACGCGAATCATGGCGCTTCTTGTGCTGTATGAGTTACCGGCAAGCATCCTCACCCTGGAAATTCTCGAACATGACGCCCTGCAACCCGAGGCATGGCAACTGGAGGCGTTGCTGCGCCTGCGCATGCAGGGCTGCACGCTGTCCATCGATGATTTCGGTATGGGAGCCTCTAACATCATGCGGCTTTTGCAGCTCCCGTTCTCTGAGCTGAAGATCCCTGCCGAATTCGTGCGTGGCATGGCGGACGATCCTCGCAAGTCGGCGGTTGTTGCCGGGGTGATGTTCATGGCTCGACGCCTGTCGCTGGATGTCGTGGTGGAAGGGGTGGAAACAATCGATGACTTTCACAGCCTGCTGGTGCTGGAGACTCCGGCCATTCAGGGCTATTTCGTTTCCCGCCCCCTGTGCGTGGCAGATCTGTTGTGCTGGCTCGACGAGCGCAAAAGGTGCAGTCCGAGGCCGGTATCGCGAAAGGTAGCGGGTCAGGAAAGCCCGTGTTCCTGTAGGTAAATGAAAAACGCTGCTTCGTTGCTCAGGCCGAGTTTGCGCATGGCGCTGACTTTTTGTGCGCTGACGGTCTGTTTGCTGCGGCTCAGTTGGGTGGCGATCTCACCGACGGTATTCCCGGCAGCCAGCAGGCGTACGACTTCCAGTTCTCTGGGGCTCAACTGCTCAAGCGGTTTCAGCCTGTCTGCCCCATGATCCTCGGCTTCGAGCAGGATTCTGTGTACCGAGTCGGCCATGAACACTTCCTTGCGCCGGATGCTCCTGATTGCAGCAGGCAACTCGCCCACCACACTGGCCTTGCTCAGCAATCCCTGGACATTGAGCGAAAGCATCGCTCGAAACAGTCCGGCATTGCTCAGGGTTGTCACCACGATAACCGGTAGCTGCGGGAAGTGGCGATGAATGCGCTGCAGCAGACGTAAACCATCGCTTTGCCGTTGCGCCGGCATCATGAAGTCCGTGACCAGCAAATCACACTCATGGTTCTTGAGTTCCTGAAACAGTTCGTTCGGGCTACAGGCCTGTGCGACGACACGGGCTGCATTGTCTTGCTCGATCACCACGCGCAGGCCGATCAGAAAGATCGGATGGTCATCCGCCAGGATGATGCGCAGGGGGCGATCAGTGGAAGCGCTCAAGGTATTGCTCCATCGAATGGCAGCTAACGTCATTGCATACGATGTTGCTGTTTGGGTATCACCTTGATCTATAGGAAATTTGTAGGATGTTGGGTGTAGATTGTGGTGAATGTTCCTATAACTAATGAGCGGATCTGATCTCCGGTTTTTTCTTTGTCATATTCGACAGGCATGCTCGGTTATCAGAGCCGTCCAATGAACCTCGCAGGCCAAAGAACTTTCCGCGCTTGCCGATGGTCAGTGATAAGCACCTTTGCATTCAAACTGTTGAGTGGTGATCCAGATGGAAAATATCAGCTTACTGCTAAGCGAAGCGCTGGCTCCTTACCAGGCCAGCCTCAGCCCGGAAGGCGCACGTGGAGAGCGTCTGGTAACACTGAAAGATGCTACTGGTGCCATTGTGATCGAGCGCAGTTTCACTGCCGATCAACTGCGCGATAAACGTCAGCTCACAGATGTCGTGGACGGTTTGCACCGGGATTTGATGGTTGCCGAAGGCCGGATCGAGCCCTGCGTGATCGCTGCGACGCGCCATGCCGCACTGGCCCGTGCGTTCACTGCGCCCGCTTTTGCCTGAGCGAGCCAGGAACCTTATTCCTTGAGAGCGTTCACATAGGTTGTGGCAGGTTCGATCATTGTGCTCCGGTGATCGAAACCTCCCAGGTGTTTGCCCCGGGTAGCTCTCCCCTCTGCCCGGGGTTTCTTTTTTTGAAATGTATCTGCGCATCGGTGATGCTGCGTTGAAAACAGGCTCACCTTCGTCGTACAGCGCTTAGTTAGTCTCAAAAAACGCCTTGGCATCCTCTATGTACTGCGCCCGCAATTCCGGGTCCAGCCAGTTTGCATAGAAATTCAACAGGCTGGTTTCGCGCAGGGTACGCATTTCCCGGTTGATGATTTCCATGGCTTGCCTGCCTTGTGGCGTATCCGAGCAGCCAATGTGGGTGAACTGGTATTTGGGGGTGTCCTTGACAGGCAGGAAGGTCAGTTCCTCGGGCCTTATCCCCTGTAGCAATGCATGGGCGCGGGCTTCGGGCCAATAGCTGATCAGTGCCTGCAGACGTCCCAATCGCTCCATTTGCAGCAGGCTGCCGACGGCATCGTTGCCATAGTGCTCGCTCAACTCCTGCCTGGGAGTGTGGCTGAGCGCTTCGTCGATCACAGCTCCATAACTGCGCTCTGCAACGACACCCAGCTTGATGGTCTTGCTGGCCATCAGCGCGCGCAGGTCGATATGCCCGTCGGCGATGAACGGGGTGAAGCGCTCAAGGTCATCCTTGCGCACCACCAGCCCATTGCTGAACACGATGTAGGTCGGAATGGAAAAGACGATGGTCCTGGCCCGTGTCGGGGTCCACAGCAAAGTGGGGTCGCAGGTCAGCGAAGTGTCGTTCAGCATCTGTGTGCTGCGGGCCCGATTGACCCGCATCAGCACATGTTCATACTCGGGCATGCGGGCTATCAGCACCGGCATGAATTGATCGATAGCGCCTTGCCCTTGATAAGGGCCGGAAAATATCGTCGCTGGCGGCATGTCGCGCAGAAGCCAGATCAACGTCTCTTTGGCCTGGCTGATGCAAGGTAATCCCGATAGCACCAGTGCCAGCAGCAACCTGGTCAAATACGATCTTGCAGACGGCGAGGCGAGAGAAGACATTCTCTGGTTTCATCCCGAAAAATAGTATTCAAGTGAATGGACCGTGATTGGATCGTTGCAGTGACGATGGCGTCACAAGTGCTTCAAATCCTGACATCAGGGTCAATATGGTTGCCTTTTTCGCAGTCGTAAATTGCATCAATGTCTGCAATCAAGCCAGTGGATTTTGCTTGCCGGGGCAATGTGGTCGTTCCCCGGCCCGGTATCGGTTAGACTTGCGCCTTTTCCCCGACACTAGAAGCCCGTTCATGGCACAGCCCTCCACGACCTACAAGTTTGAACTGAACCTCACCGATCTTGACCGTGGGGTCTATGAAAGCGTCAAGCAGACCATCGCCCGCCACCCGTCCGAGACTGAAGAGCGCATGACTGTGCGTCTGCTTGCCTATGCCTTCTGGTACAACGAGCAATTATCGTTCGGGCGTGGCCTGTCTGAAGTAGACGAACCAGCCCTTTGGGAAAAAAGTCTCGACGACCGTGTTCTGCACTGGATCGAGGTTGGCCAGCCCGATGCTGATCGCCTGACCTGGTGTTCGCGTCGTACCGAGCGCACCAGCCTGCTGGCCTATGGCAGCCTGCGCGTCTGGGAAGGCAAAGTGGTTCCGGCCGTCAAGAACCTGAAGAACGTCAACATCGCGGCGGTGCCTCAGGACGTTCTGGAAGCGCTGGCCAAGGACATGCCACGGGTCATCAAGTGGGATGTGATGATCAGTGAAGGCACTGTTTTCGTGACCGATGACCGCGGTCAGCACGAAGTACAGTTGCAGTGGCTGGCAGGTGAGCGCGGCTGATAGCCGTGCCTTGACCGACCCGCTCAGATTGTTGAATACACAGAGAATCACCTGAACCGCATGCGCATCGAACCTCGTCTGTTGCCCGACACCCTGCCTTTTCTTGGCGATCTGCCGCCTTTGCTTACCCGGCTGTACGCCTCAAGGGGCGTGATGTCCGAAGCCGAACTGGATAAGGTTCTGAAGCGACTGATTCCGTATCGGCAGCTCAAGGGGATCGATGCGGCCGTAGACCTGCTGGTGACAGCACTCCGTGAGCGCCAGCGCATACTGATCGTCGGAGACTTCGATGCTGACGGCGCGACGGCCAGTACGGTCGGTGTGCTGGGGCTGCGCCTGTTTGGCGCGGCGCATGTGGATTATCTGGTCCCCAACCGCTTCGAGTACGGCTACGGCCTGACCCCTGAAATCGTTGAAGTGGCCTTGCAGCGCAAGCCTCAATTGCTGATCACCGTGGATAACGGCATCTCCAGCGTCGAAGGCGTGGCTGCTGCCAAGGCGGCGGGGCTGCAAGTGCTGGTGACCGATCACCACTTGCCCGGTCACGAATTGCCGAAGGCTGACGCTATCGTCAACCCGAACCAGCCCGGTTGTACCTTCCCGAGCAAGTCTCTGGCGGGCGTGGGGGTGATCTTCTACGTCTTGATGGCCTTGCGCGTGCAGTTGCGTGATATTGGCTGGTTCAATGAGCACGCCGAGCCCAATCTGGCTGAACTGCTGGATCTTGTTGCCTTGGGCAGCGTGGCCGATGTGGTGCCGCTGGACGCCAATAACCGCATTCTGGTGCATCAGGGCCTGCTGCGTATTCGTGCCGGCCGTGCGCGGCCAGGGTTGCGTGCCATCCTCGAAGTCGCTGGTCGCGACGCCTCGCGCATTACCTCTACCGACCTGGGATTTATCCTTGGTCCGCGGCTGAATGCGGCCGGTCGTCTGGACGACATAAGCGTGGGGATCGAGTGCCTGCTCTGTGATGATCCGGTGCTGGCGCGGGAAATGGCCGTGCAACTGGATGAGATGAACCAGGACCGCAAGTCCATCGAACAAGGCATGCAGCGCGAGGCGCTGGCGCTGCTCGAGAACCTGTCGGTCGATTCCATGCCGTTCGGTCTGTGCCTGTTCAAGCCCGACTGGCATCAAGGCGTGATCGGTATTCTCGCTTCGCGCCTGAAAGAGCGTTATCACCGTCCGACCATTGCCTTCGCCAGTGCCGGGGAGGGCGTGCTCAAGGGCTCGGCCCGGTCTGTGCCGGGCTTCCATATCCGCGACGCACTGGATGCGGTTGCCGCCCGTCATCCGCAACTGATCAGCAAGTTTGGCGGGCACGCCATGGCTGCCGGCCTCTCATTGCCCGAAGCGAACTTCCCGATGTTTGCCGAAGCATTCGATCTGGAGGTGCGTCGCCAGCTCAATGAGGAAGATCTCACCGGACGCCTGCTGTCCGATGGTTCGCTGACAGTCGAGGAGTTCAATCTGGGGCTGGCGCGAGAGCTACGCAACGCAGGTCCATGGGGGCAGCACTTCCCCGAGCCTTTGTTTCACGGTGTATTTCGTCTCGTGAATAACTACATCGTCGGCAAGAAACATCTGAAAATGGTGCTTGAAACCGAATGTGGCAGTATCAAGCTTGATGCCATTTCCTTCGGCGTTGACCTCGATATCTGGCCTGTCCAGGAGAAGTGCAAGGTCGAACTGGCCTACCGGCTGGACCTCAACGAATATCGGGGCAACGAGACAGTGCAGTTGATCGTGACTCATATCGCCATTCGTTGAACCAGACTCTCTCCCGGGTTGTCGACTAGGCTCTGTAGACACAAAACAGTCCAGCGCCTGATTTTCAACCTGAGAGGTCGCCATGAGCCTGCTGCTTGAACCCTACACCCTTCGCCAGCTCAACCTGCCCAACCGCATCGCTGTTTCGCCCATGTGCCAGTATTCCAGTGTCGATGGCCTGGCCAACGACTGGCACCTGGTCCATCTAGGCAGTCGCGCCGTTGGCGGTGCAGGGCTGGTGTTCAGCGAAGCCGTTGCCGTGACCGAAGATGGCCGTATCACAGCCCAGGATCTGGGCCTGTGGAGCGACGAGCAGATCGAGCCCCTGCAACGCATCACCCGTTTCATTACGTCCCAGGGTTCTGTTGCGGGTATTCAACTGGCCCATGCAGGACGCAAGGCCAGCACCTGGCGTCCCTGGCTGGGCAAGCATGGCAGCGTGCCCGAGAGCGAAGGTGGCTGGAAGCCCTGGGGGCCTTCGGCCATTGCTTTCGATCCACAACACACGGCCCCGGTGCAACTGAGCGAAAGCCAGATCCAGGGTTTGATCCAGTCCTTTGTCGACGCGGCCCGTCGTTCCTTGATCGCAGGTTTCAAGGTGGTCGAGATTCACGCAGCCCATGGCTATCTGCTGCATCAGTTCCTGTCGCCACTGAGCAATCAGCGCACGGACCAGTATGGCGGCTCGTTTGAGAACCGTATTCGCCTGACCCTGCAAGTGACCGAAGCTGTTCGGGATGTCTGGCCTGAAGAGTTGCCGCTGTTCGTTCGTGTCTCCGCCACTGACTGGGTAGAAGATGGCTGGAATCCCGATGAAACCGTCGAGCTGGCGCGTCGCTTGAAAGCCCTGGGTGTCGACCTGATCGATGTCTCTTCAGGAGGCACTTCCGCCAATGCGGAAATCCCGGTCGGCCCAGGCTACCAGACGCGCTTTGCCGAGCGGGTGCGCAAGGAGTCCGGGATTGCTACCGGCACGGTGGGGCTCATTACCGAACCTGCCCAGGCCGAACATATCCTGCGCACCGGTCAGGCTGACATCATCCTGCTTGCGCGTGAGTTGTTGCGCGACCCTTACTGGCCGTTGCATGCCGACGACGATCTGGGTGGACGCAAGGCTGTCTGGCCAGCGCAGTATCAGCGTGCGACCCATCGGGACCAGCCGATCCATGAGTCCGATCTGCGGGACTGACCGGCCCGCTTCAGCATGGCTCCTGTGCCGACCCGTCCAGCAGCTCCGTGATACGGCTGGTCAGGGTCGTGATAGCAAACGGTTTGGTCAGTACATGCATCCCCGGCTCCAGGTTGTCCTGAGCCAGGGCTGCGTTTTCCGCATAACCGGTCACGAACAACACCTTCAATCCCGGACGTACCGTTCTTGCGGCATCGGCTACCTGGCGGCCATTCATGCCGCCGGGCAGGCCGACATCGGTGATCAACAGATCAATGACTGCTTTCGATTGCAGAATCACCAGGGCTGCGGCGCCATGTTCTGCCTGCAAGACGATATAGCCTTGCTCTTCGAGCACTTCGGCCATCAGCGAGCGCACGGCAGGCTCGTCATCCACCACCAGTATGGTTTCACCGCCTGCGCTCTGGGTGAGCGGAACATCGAGGCTGATGTCATGTTCGGCAGGTTCGGTGTCGCCCACGAACTGTGGCAGGAGAATACAGATCCTCGATCCTTTGCCGGGCCGTGAGTCAATGCTGACCCCGCCGCCTGACTGGCGGGCAAAGCCATAGATCATCGACAGGCCAAGGCCGGTGCCCATGCCGATGGGTTTGGTGGTGAAGAACGGATCGAATGCCCGCCCGACCACTTCTTCGGACATGCCGGTGCCGGTATCGCTGACGCAGAGCGCCACGTAACGCCCCTCGGCCAGCTCATGCCTGGCTGCTGTCGCCGTGTCCAGAATGCGATTGCTGGTTTCGATCCTTATCGTGCCGCCGTCAGGCATGGCGTCCCGGGCATTGAGGCACAGGTTGAGCAGCGAGTTTTCCAGTTGATGCGGGTCGACCATCGTCGACCACAAGTCATCGGTGGGCTTTACCTGCATGTCGATGGCGGGGCCGACGGTGCGGCGTATCAACTCTTCCATGCCCTCGACCAACTCATCGATATGCGTGGCTTTGGGCGCCAGCGTCTGGCGCCGGGAGAAGGCCAGCAGGCGATGGGTGAGGGCGGCTGCACGTCTTGAGCCTTCAAGAGCGGAAGAGATATAGCGTCCCAGGTCTGTGCGACCTTGATTCACACGCGACTGGAGCAGTTCGATATTGCCGGTGATGCCCATCAGCAGATTATTGAAGTCATGGGCCAGCCCGCCCGTCAGTTGCCCGACCGCTTCCATCTTCTGCGACTGGCGCAAGGCTTCCTCTGCTTTGCGCAAGGCTTCGGAATGCAGCTTTTCAGGTGTGATGTGCTTGCCCAGCGCAAAGATCAGACCGTTACCCGGTGCTGCGGTCCAGCCGATCCAGCGATAGCTGCCATCCTTGTGCATGTAGCGGTTTTCAAACAGGGGCAACACGCTGCCAATGGCATGCTGCAAGGCGTCCTGTGTTCTGGAAACATCGTCAGGATGAACCAGATCCAGAATGGAGCTACCGACCAGCTCTCGCGTTTCTCGTCCCAGAATAGTGCCCCAGGCCGGATTTACCCGCAGGAAGTACCCCTTGAAGTCGACTACCGCCAGCAGGTCCGGGGAGATATCCCAGAAGGTATTCAGCTCGGCAGTCCGCTGTTCCAGCTTGGCGGTCTGCTGTTTTTCCAGTTCGATCAGGTCATTGATCAGTGCCTGTCGCTTCAGCTCACTGGATTCCAGTGCCTGTTTATCCAGGACATAGCGGGTGGTTTCCTTTGTGATGCAGAACATGCCGACGGTCACGCCATGCTCATCAATCACCGGGGAAAACGAGAACGACCACCAGGTCTGCTCGGTCTCGCCATAGCGAGCCATGGTCAGTGGCATGTCCTTGTACAGGCAGGTCTTGCCCGCCAGGGCATTTTCGACCATGGGTGCCACCTGGTCCCAGACATCAGCCCACAATTCAGGGGCTTTGGCACCGATTGCATTGTCTTTGCGCGGGCCGAGAATGGGCGTGTAAGTGTCGTTATGGAAGAAGATCAACTGCGGCCCCCAGAGCAGATACATCGACTCCGGTGAGTTCAGGATCAGGTTCAACGTATTTTTCAGTGAAGCAGGCCACTGCTCTATCGGGCCAAGAGGTGTCTGGCTCCAGTCCTTGTTTCTGATCGTCCGGGCCGTTTCGCTGATGCCCGCAGGAAAACCAATGCTTGACGTCACTTCAGGCAAGCTCCGGTAGGGCAATGTTGATGGAATGGGGATTTCATAGACTTTTTTCAGAGTCAATTATCAATGTACCCACATGGGCGCATAATTTCTTCTCGAGTGAGTTGACCTTTGAAATGCATCAGGGTTGCACCTGCTACGGTTTAACTTTTTGCGGCGTGAATTGACCTCGCTGATAACGTCATCTGCAACATTCAGATGCACACCTGAAATCACCCGTTTGAGACTTCGCTTTAACCTGCGTGTCAATGAATCATCTGACATGCCTTGTGGAGGTTTCTTATGAATACGCGCGGTTTACTCGACCAGTTGCTCAAGTCTGGTCAAAACATGTTGCAAGATAAGGTAAGCGGCAAGTCTGGCAAGCGCTCTTCCAGTAGCGACGCGCTGGTAAATGGCCTGGGCAGCCTGCTTTCTGGCTCAAAATCCGGTGGCAAGAGCGGTGGCCTGGGCAGCCTTTTGTCCGGTGCGGGCGGTGGTGCTTTGGCGGCGGGTGCCATGAGCCTGCTCAAGGGCAAACGCTCATCCGGGATGGGAGGCAAGGTGTTGACCTATGGCGGCCTCGCGGCATTGGGCGTTCTTGCCTACAAGGCCTACAGCAACTGGCAGGCCAGCCAGGGCGTTACCGCTCAGCGTGAGCCACAGACCATCGACCGCTTGCCGGAGTCGCAGGCCGAGGAGCACAGCCAGGCGATCCTGCGGGCTCTGGTTGCCGCAGCCAAGGCCGACGGGCATGTCGACGAGCGTGAGCGCGAATTGATCGAGGGCGAGTTCAGCAAGTTGAGCAACGACCACGAGCTGCAACACTGGCTGCACGCCGAACTGAACAAGCCGCTGGACCCTTCTGAAGTGGCGCGAGCGGCAAAAACACCGGAAATGGCGGCAGAAATGTACATCGCCAGCGTGATTCTGGTGGATCAGGAACACTTCATGGAAAGGGCTTACCTTGACGAACTGGCTCGCCAATTGAAACTGGCGCCGGGCCTCAAGAGCGAGCTGGAAGAGCAGGTGCGCCAGGCTCAGTAAACGGTTTGAGGAGCGAGGGCTACGTGTCTGTCGATAGCCCTCCGGATCACAACGTACCCTGCATCCACGCGCGCGCCCGTCAGCCCGGATTCCTGCGCCACCCCGCCTGCCAGGGTCACTTTCAATTTCCTTTCCCTGCAACACGCTAATACATAAAAGCCTGGGCTATACTCAGGCCGCTTGGACCGTCTGTCGGTCCGCTTCTTGAACACGGCCAGACGCCGTTGTTGAACTCTTGAGGGCTGACTGTGAAGAACTGGACTCTGCGCCAAAGGATTTTGGCGAGTTTTGCCGTCATCATTGCGATCATGCTGTTGATGGTGGTTGTGTCTTATTCGCGCTTGCTGTCGATTGAGTCCAGCGAGGAACAGGTTCGCCTTGATGCACTTCCCGGCGTCTATTACAGCACTCTGGTCCGCAGTTCCTGGGGCGAAAGCTACATTCGTACTCTGGAACTCATCGGTGAAGGCCGGGCGCGACCGCTGACCAAGCAGGAGCAGGACCAGTTCGATGGGTTTGACGATAACCTTCAGACCCAGATCAACGGTTACAAGAACTCCATTTTCGACGATGCCGAAAGAGCAAACTTCACGCTCTTCGAGAAACGGCGCGAGATCTACGCCCGTTTGCTCAAGGAAGTGCATACCGCTTATGGGTCTGGCGACTATGCCAAGGCCCGCTCCGAATTCTATGAACAGGTGAATCCGGTCTGGAGCGATGGACGCAAACAGCTCAACGACATCATCGTCGCCAACAAGCAACTGGCTGACCGGGCGACCGAGAACATCGTTTCCGCAGTATTGAGCGCCAAGATCAGCATGGTCTTTTCCCTGCTGATTGCACTCATGGCGGCGGCCTCCTGCGGTTTGCTGCTGATGCGCTCGATCATGTCGCCTATGCAGCTTATCGTGAAAATCCTCGACGTCATGCGCACCGGCGATTTGAGTTCGCGCCTGAACCTTGCCCGCAAGGATGAGTTCAACGCCGTGGAAACCGGCTTCAACGACATGATGACCGAGCTGACTGCACTGGTTGCCCAGGCGCAGCGCTCTTCGGTCCAGGTCACCACTTCCGTGACCGAAATCGCCGCCACCTCGCGCCAGCAACAGGCTACAGCCACTGAAACCGCTGCCACGACCACCGAAATCGGTGCCACCTCGCGAGAAATTGCCGCCACGTCCCGCGACCTGGTGCGCACCATGACTGAAGTGACCTCGGCCGCCGATCAGGCTTCGGTTCTGGCGGGGTCCGGCCAGCAAGGGCTGGCACGGATGGAAGACACCATGCATCAGGTGATGGGCGCGGCCAATCTGGTGAACTCCAAGCTGGCGATCCTCAACGAGAAAGCGGGCAACATCAACCAGGTGGTGGTGACCATCGTCAAGGTTGCGGACCAGACCAACCTGTTGTCGCTCAATGCTGCCATCGAGGCCGAGAAAGCCGGTGAATACGGTCGCGGTTTCGCGGTGGTTGCCACCGAGGTGCGTCGTCTGGCCGACCAGACCGCCGTCGCCACCTACGACATCGAACAGATGGTTCGCGAAATCCAGTCGGCGGTATCCGCTGGCGTGATGGGCATGGACAAGTTCTCCGAAGAAGTGCGCCGTGGCATGTTCGAGGTAACGCAGGTCGGCGAGCAGCTTTCGCAGATCATTCATCAGGTTCAGGCCCTTGCACCGCGAGTGCTGATGGTCAACGAGGGGATGCAGGCCCAGGCCACGGGTGCCGAGCAGATCAATCAGGCGTTGGTGCAGTTGGCCGATGCCAGCAGTCAGACTGTCGAGTCATTGCGTCAAGCCAGTTTCGCCATCGACGAGTTGAGTCAGGTAGCGGTAGGGCTGCGCAGTGGCGTCTCGCGTTTCAAAGTCTGAGTCCGGGCCATGATGGATCACTCACCCAAACGCCAAGGCCCCGCGCCTGTCGTGAACAAGCTGTTTCTGTTGTTCCGTATCGGCGAGGAGCGTTACGCGCTGGAGGCGGTCGAGATCGCCGAAGTGCTGCCGCGTGTGAAACTCAAGGCTATCGCTCACGTGCCGCATTGGGTGGCGGGGATCTTCTCCCATCGTGGCGAAATCGTGCCGGTCATCGATATCAGTGCGCTGAGTTCGGGGCAGGCAGCTCCGTCGCGCACCAGCACCCGCATGGTGCTGGTGCATTATCGTCATGACGCCGCACATCCGGCTCAGTTGCTGGGCCTTATCCTGGAGCAGGCGACCGAAACCTTGCGTTGCCCGCCTTCGCAGTTCAAGGAGTACGGTCTGGAAAATCGTCTGGCACCTTATCTGGGGCCGGTTCGAGAGGACGAGCAAGGGCTGCTGCAATGGATTCACGTTCAGGAACTGTTGACCGAACCTGTGCGCGAATTGTTGTATCCCATTCCTCCGCTTGATCTGGAGCTTCTTGAGGATGCGCCATGAGCGATGACTCGCGCTTTTTCAGTTTCCTCAAGGATCGTATCGGTCTGGACGTCACGTCGGTAGGCGAGGCCATCATTGTGCGTGCGTTGCGCCAACGCTCTCAGAACACCCGTTCCGTGGACGATGAAGCCTATTGGCAATTGCTGCTGAGTTCGCCCGAAGAGCAGCAGGCGCTGATTGAAGCGGTGATCGTTCCGGAAACCTGGTTCTTCCGTTATCCCGAATCCTTCCTGACACTGAGCAAGCTGGCACTGGAGCGTCTGATAACGCTTAACGACGCCAGACCGTTACGCATTCTCAGCCTGCCATGCTCGACAGGCGAAGAGCCTTACTCCATTGCGATGGCTCTGTTCGATGCCAATATCGGCGCGCAGCATTTCAAGATCGATGCCGTCGACATCAGTCCCTTGTCGATTCAAAAGGCCTGTCGCGGTATCTATGGCAAGAACTCGTTCCGGGGCAACGATATCGGCTTCCGCGACCGGTTTTTCAGGCCGGTGGAGGATGGCTACCAGATTGAGGACCGGGTGCGTGCGCGGGTGAATTTCCAGCCCGGCAATCTGCTTGACCCTGCTCTGGCGACGCAGGAACCCTACGACTTCGTGTTCTGCCGCAATCTGGTGATCTATTTCGATCAGCCTACGCAGCGCCATGTATTCAAGGTGCTCAAGCGCCTGACCCGAGAAGACGGCTTGCTGTTTATCGGCCCTGCCGAGGGCAATCTGTTGAGCCGGGTTGGCATGCGCTCTGCCGGTATCGCGCAATCATTCGCTTTCAGGCATGCGCCCGGACAGGATGCGAGTGCGTCTGCAGTTGTCGAGCCTGTACCGATTGCCCGCAGCATGGCGCCACCGGTTCGCGAGCCGGCCCGGCCTGCTCCACGGCCTTTCGCTCCTGCGGCACCTTCATCTGCATCAGGCAATGCGCCTGCTCCTTCCCGGCCTGCGTCTGCCGTGGCCGGCAAGGATGATGTCGCGGCCCAGTTGGCGACTATTGCCAGCCTTGCCAACGAGGGCAAAAGCGTTGAGGCGCGGGCTGCGTGCGAGCGTTATCTGCAACAGCACGAGCCTGTGGCTCAGGTGTTCTACTGGCTGGGGCTGCTCAGCGAAGTGGAGGGGAGCGTGTCGCAGGCTCAGGGTTTCTATCGCAAGGCGCTGTACTTGCAGCCGCAGCACCCTGAATCCCTGGCGCAACTGGCCGCTTTGCTGGCGTCCCAGGGAGACAGTGCCGGTGCTCGTCGTTTGCAGGACCGTGCTACGCGCGGCGCCAATAAACAAGGAAGCAATCGATGACGGGGCTGTCCACTCTTTCGAGTCTGACTCACGACGACGCCCAGGCCATCGATGATTGCTGGAACCGCATCGGCATTCACGGTGATCGTTCCTGCCCCGTATTGCAGGAGCATATTCATTGCCGTAACTGTGCGGTGTACTCTGCTGCGGCTACCCGCTTGCTGGATCGTTACTCCCTGCTTCAGGAGCATCGCGATCAGTTTCAAAGCATAGAACTGCAACGTGATGTCCAGACCCGCTCGATTCTGGTTTTTCGCTTGGGCGATGAGTGGCTTGGGCTGGCAACTCGCAGCCTGGCGGAGGTCGCGCCCGATCAGGTCATTCATTCGCTGCCCCATCAGCGTTCCCGTGCCTTGCTCGGGGTCGCCAATGTACGCGGTGCCCTGGTGGCATGTATTTCTCTGGTCGAGCTGCTGGGGCTCGATAGCAGTTCTGTGGTCGCTACATCCGGGCGGATTGTTCCGCGCATGTTGATCATCGCCGCGCAAGGCGGGCCGGTGGTTGTTCCCGTTGATGAGGTCGATGGCATCCATGCCATGGAAGAGCGTCATCTGAACGCCGCGTCGGCTTCCGGTACGCACGCCAATGCACGATTTACCCGCGGTGTCCTGCAATGGAAGGGCCGCAGCTTGCGTTTGCTCGATGAAGAAGAGTTGTTGGCGGCCATCAACCGGAGCCTTACATGACCCCAGATCAAATGCGGGACGCTTCGTTGTTCGAGCTGTTTACCCTGGAAGCCGAAGCGCAGACCCAGGTGTTGAGTGCTGGCCTGCTGGAGCTGGAGCGTAATCCGACCCAGGCCGATCAACTGGAAGCCTGCATGCGGGCCGCTCATTCGCTCAAGGGTGCGGCGCGGATTGTCGGGGTCAATTATGGCGTCAGCGTTGCGCATGTCATGGAGGACTGTCTGGTCAGCGCCCAGGAGGGCCGACTGCTGCTCCAGCCCGACCATATCGACGCCTTGCTGTCGGGCACCGATCTGTTGATGCGCATTGCCACACCGACTGACAGCAGCATCGGGCAGAGCGATATCGACAGCTATGTCGAGCGAGTGAATTCATTGCTGGCTTCGGGAGTCGGAGCGGCGCGATCGGTCAGTGTTCCATTGCCTGATTCATTGTCAGAGCCTTTACCCGACCTGCTGACGGCCAGCGATATACCGCTGGTCGAGCCGCTGCTGGTGCCAGCGCCGGGTAGCAATCAGGCATCCCTCGATGCTCTGGCTGCCGCTTTGCGTCTTGAACAGCCGCCGCCCCCCGAGCCTGTTGCTGCCGAGCCGGAACCTGCGCCTGCCGCGACACGTGAGCGGCGGGTGTCCGATGGCGGCGAGCGAGTCTTGCGGGTTACTGCCGAACGGCTCAATGGCCTGCTCGACCTGTCCAGCAAGGCGCTGGTCGAAACTCAACGCTTGAAGCCCCTGCAAGCCGGAATGCAGCGTCTTAAACGTCTGCAGGTCAGCAGCGACAGGGCGCTGGAGGTCTTGGGAGCGTGTTTTGGTGATACAGGTCTGGAGCTGGATGCACAGAAGGCTTTGGAGGAGGCTCGCGACTTTCTGTCTCAGGCTCAGCAAATGCTGATGCAGCAGGCTGCTGAGCTGGATGAGTTCGGCTGGCAGTCTGGGCAACGAGCCCAGTTGCTGTACGACACTGCACTGGCCTGCCGTATGCGTCCGTTCGCCGATGTGCTCAACGGTCAGGCGCGCATGGTGCGTGATCTGGGTCGCGAACTCGGCAAGCAGGTGCGCCTGAAGATCGAGGGCGAAAAGACCCAGGTCGACCGCGATGTCCTGGAAAAACTGGAAGCCCCCCTGACGCACCTGCTACGTAATGCGGTGGACCATGGCATCGAATCGCCCGAGCGTCGCAAGGAGCTGGGCAAGGACCCTGAAGGGCAGATTCAGTTGCGGGCCTCCCATGAGGCGGGTCTGCTGGTCGTGCAGCTCAGCGATGACGGCAATGGTGTCGATCTTGAACGTTTGCGCCGTAATATCATCGAGCGCAAGCTGTCGCCTGCCGAAACCGCTGCGCAATTGAGCGAAGAAGAGCTGTTGAGCTTTCTGTTCCTGCCGGGTTTCAGCATGCGCGACAAGGTCACGCAGATATCCGGCCGGGGTGTAGGCCTGGACGCCGTGCAGCATATGGTTCGCCAGATGCATGGCAGTGTCGAATTGCAGCAATGGTCCGGTGAGGGCAGTCGTTTCCGCATCGAAATGCCGCTGACGCTGTCGGTCGTGCGCAGCCTGGTGGTGGAGGTGGGCGGCGAAGCCTACGCCTTCCCGCTGGCGCATATCGAGCGCATGCGCGATTTGCAGCCCGAAGATATCGTGCAACTGGAAGGGCGCCAGCATTTCTGGCATGAAGACCGCCATGTCGGTCTGGTTTCTGCCAGTCAGTTGTTGAATCGTCCGCAACCCCAGAGAAGCGACGAGGCGCTCAAGGTCGTTGTCATCCGTGAGCGTGATGCCGTCTACGGCGTGGCTGTCGAGCGGTTCATCGGTGAGCGCACGCTGGTTGTCATTCCGCTTGATGCCCGTCTGGGCAAGGTTCAGGATGTTTCTGCAGGCGCTCTGCTCGATGACGGTTCGGTGGTGTTGATCATCGATGTCGAAGACCTGCTGCGCTCGGTGGAAAAGCTCCTCAATACAGGGCGTCTGGAGCGTATTGACCGGCGTAATCGTCAAGCCGACCATGTGGCGCGCAAGCGTGTCCTGGTGGTTGATGACTCGTTGACTGTTCGTGAGCTGGAGCGCAAATTGCTGGTCGGCCGCGGTTATGAAGTGGCCGTTGCCGTTGATGGTATGGATGGTTGGAATGCCTTGCGTGCCGAGGACTTTGACCTGCTGATCACCGATATCGATATGCCGCGTATGGACGGTATCGAGTTGGTGACTCTGGTGCGTCGTGACACTCGTTTGCAATCTCTGCCAGTGATGGTGGTTTCCTACAAGGATCGTGAAGAAGATCGGCGCCGTGGCCTGGATGCGGGCGCTGATTATTATCTGGCCAAGGCCAGTTTCCACGACGATGCCTTGCTTGATGCCGTCGCTGAATTGATAGGGGACGCGCAAGAATGAAGATTGCCATCGTCAATGACATGCCCATGGCTGTAGAGGCCTTGCGCCGGGCGTTGGCGTTCGAGCCTGAGCATCAGATCGTCTGGGTCGCCGGTAATGGCGCCGAAGCGGTCAAACGTTGCGCCGAGCAGACGCCGGACCTGATCCTGATGGACTTGATCATGCCGGTCATGGATGGCGTCGAAGCCACGCGGCAGATCATGGCTGCGACACCATGCGCTATCGTTCTTGTGACTGTTGACCGTGAGCAGAACGTCCATCGTGTATTCGAGGCCATGGGCCACGGGGCACTGGACGTAGTGGATACGCCTGCTATCGGTGCTGGAAACCCTCGGGAAGCTGCGGCGCCATTACTGCGCAAGATATTGAATATCGGCTGGTTGATCGGGCAACGCACCACCCGTGAACGTACAGCACCTCCTTCGCTGCGCAAGATTGCCTTGCGTGAAGGATTGGTCGCTATCGGCTCGTCTGCCGGAGGCCCGGCGGCGCTGGAGATTTTATTGAAAGGGCTGCCGGCGAGTTTTCCGGCGGCTATCGTTCTGGTGCAGCATGTGGACCAGGTATTTGCTGCGGGTATGGCTGACTGGCTGTGTACGGCCTCGGGGTTGCCGGTGCGTCTGGCACGCGAGGGGGAGCCGCCGCAACGCGGCGAGGTGCTGCTGGCCGGTACCAACCACCATATCCGCTTGTTGAAGGACGGGACGCTGGCTTATACGGCCGAACCTGTAAACGAAATCTACAGGCCTTCTATCGATGTTTTCTTCGAGAGTGTGGCCCGCTATTGGAATGGTGATGCTGTGGGTGTTTTATTGACCGGCATGGGGCGAGATGGAGCTCAAGGTCTTAAATTGATGCGTGAGCAGGGGTTTCTGACCATCGCACAGGATCAGGCCAGTTCTGCGGTCTACGGCATGCCCAAGGCGGCCGCTGCCATTGATGCTGCTGCTGAAATCCTGCCGTTGCAGACTATCGCGCCTCGCCTGACCGAGGTATTCGCCCAATGACTTTCCAGGTGAATTCACCCGCCGCAGGTGACCAGGAGACGCATCATGCATGAAGTGCAGCCCGAAGAGTTGAAGGCCCCTGACGAAAATTCGGCGATGGTGCTGCTGGTAGACGACCAGGCGATGATCGGTGAAGCGGTGCGTCGTGGCCTGGCCAATGAAGAGTCGATCGACTTTCACTTTTGCGCTGACCCTCATCAGGCCATTGCCCAGGCAGTGCAGATCAAGCCGACGGTTATTCTGCAGGATCTGGTCATGCCCGGTCTGGATGGTCTTACGCTGGTGCGCGAATACCGCAACAACCCCATGACGCGGGACATTCCGATCATCGTGCTTTCCACCAAGGAAGACCCATTGATCAAGAGCGCGGCATTCGCGGCAGGGGCCAACGACTATCTGGTCAAGCTGCCCGACACCATCGAACTGGTGGCGCGCATCCGTTACCACTCGCGCTCCTACATGACCCTGCTACAACGCGATGAGGCCTATCGCGCATTGCGTGTCAGCCAGCAGCAGTTGCTCGATACCAATCTGGTGCTGCAACGCCTGATGAACTCCGATGGCCTGACCGGCCTGTCGAATCGTCGTCACTTCGACGAATACCTGGAGCTTGAATGGCGCCGGGCGACCCGCGAGCAAAGCCAGTTGTCGCTGATGATGATCGATGTGGACTACTTCAAGGCCTACAACGATAACTTCGGTCACCTTGAGGGGGACGAAGCATTGCGTCAGGTTGCCAAGGCGATTCGTGCCAGTTGCAGCCGTCCGTCCGATTTACCGGCCCGCTATGGCGGTGAAGAGTTCGCCATGGTCCTGCCCAATACCACGCCCGGCGGCGTTCGATTGCTGGCTGAGAAACTGCGTCAGAGCGTGGCGGGCATGAACATCCCGCACATTGCTCCGGCACCGGGTTCTACGTTGACCGTCAGTATTGGCGTGGCAACGGTGATACCGCAGAACGGCCTCAACAGCCGACAGCTGATTCTCGATGCCGACAAAGGCCTGTACCTGGCCAAGCACAGTGGCCGTAACCAAGTGGCGGTGGGCGGTTAAGGTTTCGTCTGCAGCCCGATGCCATAACGCATATTCAACGGGCTGCTTTCAGTGCCATCCCTGGGGTATACTCGTCGGCTTTGAAAATTTCGCCTGCGAGTGCTGCCCACCATGGAAATCAACCCGATCCTAAACAGCATCAAGGACCTGTCCGAGCGCTCCGAAACCATTCGGGGGTATCTTTGACTACGATCACAAGCATGATCGTCTGACCGAAGTAAACCGCGAGCTCGAAGATCCAAGTGTCTGGAACAACCCCGAGTACGCACAGAACCTGGGCCGCGAGCGCGCTTCACTGGCGCAGATCGTCGAAACCCTGGATGACATGACCTCAGGTCTGGCCGATGCCAAGGACCTGCTGCTGATGTCTGCCGAAGAGGAAGACCAGGCTGCCGTCGACGATGTGGCTGCTGAAGTCGAGCGCCTGCGCGAACTGCTGGAGAAGCTGGAATTCCGTCGCATGTTCAGTGGCGACATGGACCCGAACAACGCTTACCTGGATATCCAGGCCGGTTCCGGTGGCACCGAGGCTCAGGACTGGGCCAACATCCTGCTGCGCATGTACCTGCGCTGGGCTGACAAGCGCGGTTTCGACGCGACCATCATGGAGCTGTCCGCCGGTGAAGTCGCCGGTATCAAGGGCGCGACCGTACACATCAAGGGTGAATATGCCTTTGGCTGGCTGCGTACCGAAATCGGCGTGCATCGTCTGGTGCGCAAGAGCCCGTTCGACTCCGGCAACCGTCGCCACACCTCGTTCTCGGCCGTGTTCGTCTCGCCGGAAATCGATGACAACATCGAAATCGACATTAACCCGGCAGATCTGCGGATCGACACCTACCGCTCCTCGGGTGCCGGTGGTCAGCACGTAAACACCACCGACTCGGCGGTACGTATCACTCACGTTCCGACCAACACCGTGGTCAGTTGCCAGAACGAACGTTCCCAGCATGCGAACAAGGACACCGCCATGAAAATGCTGCGGGCCCGTTTGTATGAGCAGGAAGTGCAGAAGCGCAACGCTGCGTCCCAGGCGCTTGAAGACACCAAGTCCGACATCGGCTGGGGTCATCAGATTCGCTCCTACGTTCTGGATGCCTCGCGCATCAAGGACCTGCGGACCAACATCGAGCGTAGCGACTGTGACAAGGTGCTCGACGGTGACCTCGACGAGTACCTGATCGCAAGCCTCAAGCAAGGCCTGTAATAACGCGCAGCCACCTCGATCCGTGAGAGTGGCTTGCCCGCGATCCCCTGCCGAGGGCGGGGGACAACGAACCTGTGATGGAATATCTAAAGACATGAGCGACCAACAACTCGACCCGCAAGCCCTGCAACAGGAAGAAAACACCCTGATCGCCCTGCGCAAGGAAAAGCTTGCTGCCGAGCGCGCCAAGGGTCAGGCCTTCCCCAACGACTTCCGCCGCGACAGCTACTGCAACGATCTGCAGAAACAGTATGCTGACAAGACCAAGGAAGAGCTGGCCGATGCAGCGATTCCGGTCAAGGTTGCCGGTCGCATCATGCTTAACCGTGGCTCGTTCATGGTGATCCAGGACATGACCGGTCGCATCCAGGTCTACGTCAACCGCAAGACCCTGCCGGAAGAAACACTGGCTGCGGTCAAGACCTGGGACCTGGGCGATATCATCGCTACAGAAGGTACCCTGGCCCGTTCCGGCAAGGGCGACCTGTATGTCGAAATGACCAGCGTGCGCCTGCTGACCAAATCCCTGCGCCCGCTGCCGGACAAGCATCACGGGCTGACCGACACCGAGCAGCGCTACCGTCAGCGTTATGTCGACCTGATCGTCAACGAAGAAGTGCGCGATACCTTCCGTGTCCGTTCGCAAGTCATTGCCCATATCCGCAGCTTCCTGATGAAGCGCGACTTCCTGGAAGTCGAAACGCCGATGCTGCAGACCATTCCTGGTGGCGCGGCCGCCAAGCCGTTCGAGACGCACCACAATGCCCTTGATATGGAAATGTTCCTGCGTATCGCGCCGGAGCTGTACCTCAAGCGCCTTGTGGTCGGCGGCTTCGAGAAAGTGTTCGAGATCAACCGCAACTTCCGTAACGAAGGCGTTTCGACTCGTCACAACCCTGAATTCACCATGTTGGAGTTCTACCAGGCTTACGCCGACTACGAAGACAACATGGACCTGACCGAAGAGCTGTTCCGCGAACTGGCGCAACTGGTTCTGGGCACCACCGACGTGCCATACGGCGACAAGGTGTTCCACTTCGGCGAGCCGTTCGTGCGTCTGTCGGTGTTCGACTCGATCCTCAAGTACAACCCCGAGCTGACCGCTGACGACCTGAACGACATCGACAAGGCCCGTGCCATCGCCAAGAAAGCTGGTGCCAAGGTGCTGGGCTTTGAAGGTCTGGGCAAGCTGCAGGTGATGATTTTCGAGGAACTGGTCGAGCACAAGCTTGAGCAGCCGCACTTCATTACTCAGTACCCATTCGAAGTCTCGCCGCTGGCGCGCCGCAACGACGACAACCCGAGCGTCACTGACCGCTTCGAGCTGTTCATCGGTGGACGTGAAATTGCCAACGCCTACTCCGAGCTGAACGACGCGGAAGACCAGGCCGAGCGTTTCCAGGCCCAGGTGGCGGACAAGGATGCCGGTGACGACGAAGCCATGCATTACGACGCTGACTTTGTACGTGCGCTGGAGTACGGCATGCCACCGACGGCTGGTGAAGGTATCGGTATCGACCGTCTGGTGATGCTGCTCACCAACTCCCCGTCGATCCGCGACGTGATCCTGTTCCCGCACATGCGGCCACAAGCGTAATCAGCTACAAGACAAGCCGCCCGAACAGGGCGGCTTTTTTATATCCATGTTTCGCGAATGAGTCCCTGCAGGAGTAATGTCGATCAGTTAAGGCACACACAAACTTGTAGGAGGCAGCTTGCTGGCGAAAAAGGCCTGAAAACCGGCAGATATTCTGTGCCTGTACGCTGAAGTCGCCAGCAAGCTGCCTCCCGCAAAGTGATTGACGACCTTAACTGATCAGCATTGCCCCGCAGGAGCAAATTCATTCGCGAAGGGACCGACCACAAAGGAACCCCCGTCGTGACAATCGCTCAAGAAGGAGCCGCAGGTGTTGCAACCGCCGTGGCCAGGAGTGTCAGGTATCAGGGCCGCAAGGCCAGTCGGGAGGGAAGTGAACAGCGTCGGCAGAAGATTCTCGATGCCACCATGCGTATCGTGGTTCGTGATGGTGTGCGGGCTGTGCGTCACCGGGCCGTGGCGAGCGAGGCAGGTGTGCCGCTGTCGGCCACGACCTATTACTTCAAGGACATCGATGATCTGCTGACCGATGCCTTCGCCCAGTATGTCGAACGCAGCGCTGCCTATCAGGCCAAGCTCTGGCAGAACACCGAAGTCGTCCTGCGTGAAATGATGACTCGCGGCACCGCCAACCCGGACGATCGCTTACGTCTGGCCGATGATATTGCGCGCATGGCCATGGAATATATCCGGCATCAACTGCTGACTCGCCGTGATTACCTGATTGCCGAGCATGCCTTTCATCATGAGGCGCTGATCAATCCCGGGCTGGCGCCTCTTGTCGTTGCCCACCAGAAGATATTGCTGCAAGGCACCTGTCAGTTTTTGCAGGTTATCGGCTCGTCGCAGCCCGATCAGGACGCTCAAGTGTTGACGGGGATTATCCGGCGGATGGAATATCAGGGCCTGCTTCATGGCCCGCACTATCATGCGGACGAAGAAATACTCGGTATTCTCACTCGCCAGATGCGTCTGGTCCTGGGGATCGATTTATCGGTCCGCAAATGAGATAGCCCTTTTCAGGAGAGCACCATGAAAGCCTGGCGCGCATTGATTGCGCTGTCGTTCCTGTTCTTGAGCGGTTGTCTGGTGACCTTCGAGGACTCCATTCCCGCAGGCGACGCTGCTCCAGCCCACTTGTTGGGGCCATGGACCAGCAAGAATGCCTGGGGAGAGCCGCTTGAACTCGAACTTTCCCGTATCAGCGGCAACCTCTACAAGGCAGTCAGCTATCGTAAGGGAGATCGCAAGCATCGCGATGAGTACCGCTTTACGGTGACCGAGCATGGCAGCCGCTGGTATCTGTCGGCGCAACTGCCGGAAAAATATGGCTCTCACCATGTAATGGCTGGCTTTGAGGTGACCGATGCCCATGAACTGGTTGTCTACAACCTGGATCTGGATCGATTCAGGCAATGGGTGGATCAGAAGAACCTCAATGGCCAGTCAGTGGAGAGTGAGATCGGGCAGGGCCTGCTGATCACCAGTCCTCTGGACCAGGTGTTCGGCTATCTCGACGATCCTGCCAACTCCGATGTTTTCCTGGAGGTCGCACGCTATCAGCGTGTACCCAAGTAGTAGGGCAGCAGCCCGCCAGCCAAGGAGTACCGGGTGGACGAGTACCAGCAAACCATTCGTGGGTTATCGGATCGAATCGTCGTTGCCCAGACGCCGATTCGTGTACTGGATGCGGTGAAGTGGGACGAAAAAGTACGCAAGGATTTTCTGGCCGCCAAAGGCAAGGCACTGCCCGCCGTTGACCGTGCCTATTACGAAAATCGCCCGCTTGGGTTCGATTCCGGGGCATTGAAGCAGGAATTCCAGAACATCGAGCGCGATATCACTCGACAGTTGGGCCAGTTCAACCCGGTCGGGCAGATCATGCGCCGCATGTGCAAGGAATACCGCATGGTGATCCGCATGCTCGAAGCGCGTGGCACGCCGGATTTCGGTCTGATCTCCCAGGAACTCTACGGCGCGGCGTCCGATGCATTTCATGCCGGTGATCCGACCCTGGCCGACCTGGGGCTGATGCTTTCGGATTATCTGAACAACATCGCCGGGCGTGGCGACCTGAAGGACGAACCCAAGATCCTGACAGCCAAGGATGCTGTTTCCCTGCTGCAAACCCGCTTGAACAGGGTGTTTGGCGAGGCCGAGGAAACCATTCGGGTGTTCGAGTCAGACGGTATCGTTGCCGATGCGGCGGCGGGTGCCGATTACATCAAGATCCGCTCTGACGCGATGTTCAACGAGCGCGATGTGCGAGCGCTTGAAGTCCATGAAGGGCTGGTGCATGTCGGCACCACGCTCAATGGCCAGAACCAGCCGATCTGCACCTTTCTGTCCAAGGGGCCGCCCTCATCGACCGTGACTCAGGAAGGGCTTGCCATCCTGATGGAAGTCATCGCGTTCGCGTCCTATCCCAGCCGTCTGCGCAAGCTGACCAACCGTACTCGTGCGATTCATATGGCGGAGGAGGGGGCTGACTTCCTGCAGGTTTTCGAGTTCTATCGCGAGCAGGGTTTTGGCATGCCGGAGAGCTATGGCAATGCCAGCCGGGTCTTCCGTGGATCAACGCCCAACGGGCTGCCATTCACTAAAGACTTGTCCTACCTCAAGGGTTTCATCATGGTTTACAACTATATTCAGTTGGCCGTGCGCAAGGGCAAGCTTGAACAGGTCCCGCTGTTGTTCTGTGGCAAGACCACCCTTGAAGACATGCGTACCTTGCGTCAACTGGTGGATGAAGGGCTGGTGGTCGCACCCAAATACCTGCCCGACCAGTTCCGCGACATGAACGCCCTGTCGGCCTGGATGTGCTTCTCCAACTTCCTCAACCACCTGAGCCTGGATCGTATCGAGGCCGATTACTCGAATATTTTGTAGCTGGCCCTCTTTGTTCGCGAATGAATTCGCTCCCACAACATAAAATCCCACGGTGTGAGGGTGTGGAGTGGGAGCGAATTCATTCGCGAAAGCCATCACCCCAACCAAAAGGACCTTCAACTTGAAGATGATCAGCATCCTCGTGTTGATCTTCAGCCTCACAGGCTGCAGTTCGATGCTGTTCTACCCGGAACCCGGTCTGCCATTCACGCCTGAAAAGGCCCGTCTTCAATACCGTGACATTACCCTGACTGCCGCCGATGGCACTCGTCTGCATGCCTGGTGGCTACCCGCCAAGGAAGGCGTGCCGGTCAAAGGCACCGTGCTGCACCTGCATGGCAATGGCGGCAACCTGTCGTGGCATCTGGGCGGGAGCTGGTGGTTGCCCGAGCAGGGCTATCAGGTCCTGATGCTGGATTATCGCGGTTATGGGCTGTCCGAAGGCTCGCCGAGCATGCCGGCCATCTATCAGGACATTCAGGCGGCATTCGACTGGCTGGAGGCCGAACCCCAGGTAAAAGACAAACCTCTGGTGGTACTGGGGCAGAGCATTGGTGGTGCGCTGGGTGTGCATTATCTGTCGCAGCACCCCGAGCAACGCAGCAGGCTCAAGGCGCTGATTCTTGATGGCGTGCCCGCCAGCTATCGCGATGTCGCCCGTTACACCCTTGGCACTTCCTGGTTCACCTGGCCGCTGAAAACGCCGCTGTCCTGGCTGATCCCCGACGCGGATAGCGCCATCAACGGCCTGCCGCAACTCAAGGGCACGCCGATGATGCTCTTCCAGAGCATGGACGACACCCTGGTGCCGCTTTCCAATGGCATCAGCCTCTACAAGGCCGCGCCTCTGCCTCGAGTGCTGCAACTGACCCGTGGCGGGCACGTACAGACCTTCTCCGACCCGCTCTGGCGTCAGGTGATGCTGCGCTATCTCGAAGACCCACAGCATTTCAACGGCCTGCGCCGTCTGGGCGAAGTCCCCAACTATCCATCCGATACTCAAACCGAACCCGCAGAGAGCCTCAAATGAGCGAAGAGCGTAACCTCATTCCACTGATCCTGACCGGTATCGGCACCATCATCGGTACGGTCGGGTGTCTGTGGTTCTACGGCTACCTGCATTTCGCCAAACCTGAAGATGCCCTGTTGCTCAGTGACTTCACCATGCTCAAGACCGTGCCTGGCGAGGACTACAAGATCGCGGCCACGCCTGCTGCCGAAGTGGCGCAATGCATCGATGGCGTACTGGTGCTGTTCGATACGTCCCAGAAAGGCCTGACAGGCGTATTGGTCAACAACAAGAAACAGGCCGTGCGCTGCATGGGGCAAGAGACACCACAGCAATTGAAACCATGAAAAAGCCCCGCCTGCTTGAAGCAGGCGGGGCTTTGGGTCAACCGACGTCAGTGATTAACGCAGCGAAGAGCGCGGTGCCACTGGCTGGTTATCGTTGGAAATCGTCACTTCCACACGACGGTTCATGGCGCGGCCCGAGTTGCTGGTGTTGTCAGCCACCGGGTATTCCTTGCCATAGCCCTGAGCGACGATGCGCGATGGGTCTACACCTACACGAACCAGCGCGGCACGTACCGAGTTGGCACGACGCTCGGACAGCGACTGGTTGTACTCGGCGGAGCCGGTACTGTCGGTATAGCCTTCGACGATCACTTTACGATCCGGGTTTTCCTGCAGGAACTGCGCGAGCTTGGAGATGTTGCCCTGTGCGCCCGGCTTGAGTTCGGCACGGTTCAGGTCGAACAGCACGTCACCGAAGGTCACCAGGGTGCCACGTTCGGTCTGCTTGGCGTTCAGGCTGTTCTTGAGCTGGGCGATCTGTGCATCGCGAGCGTCCAGACGAGCCTTGGCGCGCTCGGCAGAGGCGTTTTGCAGGGCCGCTTCGGAAGTACGCAGGTTGATGGTCTCTTTGGCCAGTTCAACGCGCTGATTGGTCAGGTAAGCCAACTGGTCGACTTTCTTTTCGTCTTCCTTGTCGCGGAATGCTTTGTCAGCCTTGTCCAGCCAGTCGCTGGCGTCCTTGGTTTCAAGGGCGGCGACCTTGGTCGCTTGCGGGTTGCTTTGCAGGGCCGAGAAGTTGGTCCGCGCCTGTTCCAGATTAGGGTTCGGTTTAGTGGCACAGGCCGCCAAGGCTACGCTCATGGCCAGCAGGGCAGGGATCATCAATTGTTTGCGCATAATAGGATCGTCCTTTAATCAATTACCAATGCATGAAAAACGTAGAGTGCGATCTGGGCTTATTGCACCTGACGCAGGCCTTCTTCACGTAGTTCGTTGACGCCCTGACGAGCATCCTGCACGGCTTTCTCGGCCTTGGCGGCCTGCGATTTACGTTCGGCTACACGGGCATCCCATTCGGCTTGCTCGGCCAGACGGCGCGCTTCGTCGTATTTATGTTCCTGCATGGCCAGGTCGGCTTGCTTGAGTTTGTCCTGGGCCGACTTCGTTTCCACCGCGGCGTACTCGGTCCCGCCAGCGCTGACTGCACTGTTGACGGCCGACTGAGTCACTGCGTACTGCTCGGTTGGAGGGTTACCCGCGCAACCGGCCAGAATGAAGGTGCTACCCAGGGCCAGCGCAGCCAGTTTCAGCCCGCGCAGGCTTTTGAACTTGGATTTGGCAGTAAGGGTGTTCATGGTGATCAACTCCATTGTCAGACTCCGAACGTGGTTATCCATGACAGTCATTTTTCCTGGCCGGAAGGCTTCAGGGAGTGGTCCCGCTGCCTTGTGGCTTTCCTGTAATGGTCAATGGCTCCGACCTGTACGTTTTTTGAATAGTTCAGTTGAATTTTTTCAACACGGTCAGGATTCGCCGGTTACTTGCGCTCTATCACCCTTTTGGCGAGGCAGGTAAATACAGGCCCACACATTGAAACGGGCGGGCTGTAATGGCCCTTTGAGCCGATTAACCTCTGTCCGCAAAAGGGCACGTCAGCGGTTGAAGGGATACAAGAATTTGTCGCGGCACAGGTTTTTGGTGCACTGTTGGGCACAGTTCATTGAAAACTACCCATACAAGCCACCCATACAAGCTATCTATACAAGAACAGGGGGAGAGAACGATGGCCGATATCGATGCGCGTTTGCGAGAAGACGTCCACTTGCTGGGCGAGCTTTTGGGGAACACGATTCGTGACCAGCGCGGGGCCGCTTTTCTCGACAAGATCGAGCGTATTCGCAAGAGTGCCAAGGCCGGCAGGCGCGGCTCTGCGGCGGGTGCCGAGCAGTTGAGTTCCAGTGTCGACAGCCTGGACGATGACGAACTGTTGCCTGTGGCGCGAGCCTTCAACCAGTTTCTGAATCTGGCCAATATCGCCGAGCAGTACCAACTGATGCGCCGTCGCGATAATTCCCAGCCCCAGCCTTTCGAGGCGCGGGTGTTGCCGGAACTGCTCGATCGCCTCAAGGCAGAAGGCCATTCTCCCGATGCTCTGGCACGCCAGTTAGGCAAGCTGGAGATCGAGTTAGTGCTCACTGCGCACCCCACCGAGGTGGCACGTCGTACCCTGATCCAGAAATACGACGCCATTGCCGCGCAACTGGCGGCTCTGGACCATCGCGACCTCAACAGCATCGAACGCGAACAGATCACTTCCCGACTGCAACGCCTGATCGCTGAAGCCTGGCACACCGAAGAAATCCGCCGTATCCGGCCCACGCCTGTCGATGAAGCCAAATGGGGTTTTGCGGTCATCGAGCACTCGCTCTGGCATGCGATTCCAAGCTATCTGCGCAAGGCCGATCAGGCGCTGCAAGCCGCCACCGGCCTGCATTTACCGCTGGAGGCCGCGCCGATCCGCTTTGCCTCGTGGATGGGCGGTGACCGCGATGGCAACCCCAATGTCACGGCCAGCGTCACCCGCGAGGTCCTGCTGTTGGCGCGCTGGATGGCCGCCGATCTTTTCCTGCGGGATGTAGACCAACTGGCTGCCGACCTTTCCATGCAACAGGCCAGCGATGCCTTGCGCGCCAGCGTCGGTGAGAGTGCCGAACCGTATCGCGCCGAACTCAAGCGCTTGCGTGAACGTCTCAGGGCCACCCGAAACTGGGCCAATGCTTCGCTGACGGCGCCACAGCCTGCGCCGGATGCCGTACTGCACGATAACCGTGAACTGCTTGAACCTCTCATGCTGTGCTTCCAGTCGCTGCATGACTGTGGAATGGGAGTGATCGCCGATGGGCCGCTGCTCGATTGCCTGCGTCGTGCAGTGACGTTCGGGCTGTTTCTGGTGCGTCTGGACGTGCGCCAGGATTCCAGCCGTCACAGCGCGGCGATGACCGAAATCACCGACTATCTGGGCCTGGGTCGTTACGAAGACTGGGATGAGCCGACGCGCATCGACTTCCTGTTGCGTGAATTGAGCAACCGCCGTCCCTTGCTTCCCGGCCATTTCAAACCGGCTGCCGACACCGCCGAAGTTCTGGCAACGTGCCGGGTAGTGGCTGCTGCACCGGCTGCTTCGCTGGGTTCTTACGTGATCTCCATGGCCGGTGCAGCATCGGATGTACTCGCGGTGCAATTGCTGCTCAAGGAAGCAGGCCTGCAACGGCCGATGCGCGTGGTGCCGTTGTTCGAGACGCTGGCTGACCTGGATAACGCCGGGCCAGTGATCGAACGCCTTCTAAGCCTGCCGGGCTATCGTTCGCGGTTGCACGGCCCGCAGGAAGTGATGATCGGCTATTCGGATTCGGCCAAGGATGCGGGCACCACTGCTGCGGCCTGGGCGCAGTATCGGGCGCAGGAAAAACTGGTCGGGATCTGCCGCGAACAGCAAGTCGAACTGCTGTTGTTCCATGGTCGTGGCGGCACGGTCGGGCGCGGCGGTGGTCCGGCTCATGCGGCGATTCTGTCGCAGCCGCCAGGTTCGGTTGCGGGGCGTTTCCGCACGACCGAGCAGGGCGAAATGATTCGTTTCAAATTTGGTCTGCCGGACATTGCCGAGCAGAACCTCAACCTGTATCTGGCAGCGGTCCTGGAAGCAACCCTGCTTCCTCCTCCTTTGCCAGAGCCGTCCTGGCGACAGATGATGGATCAGATGGCGGCCGACGGGGTAAATGCCTACCGTGCCGTGGTGCGGGAAAACCCCGAATTCGTCGAGTATTTCAGTCAGGCCACGCCCGAGCAGGAGTTGGGCCGCTTGCCGCTGGGCAGCCGTCCGGCCAAGCGTCGTGCAGGAGGTGTCGAGAGCCTGCGGGCCATTCCATGGATCTTTGCCTGGACCCAGACGCGCCTGATGTTGCCCGCCTGGCTCGGCTGGGAAGCCGCCCTGAGCAAGGCGCTGGAGCGTGGCGAAGGCGATGTGCTGGCGCAGATGCGCGAGCACTGGCCATTCTTCCGCACCCGCATCGATATGCTGGAAATGGTGTTGGCCAAGGCTGATGCAGACATCGCCCAGCTCTACGATGACCGCCTGGTGAGCCCTGAACTGCAACATTTGGGTTCGCATCTGCGCGGCCTATTGTCGCAGGCCTGCGCAGTTGTCCTGGGCCTGACCGGGCAGCAACAACTGTTGGCGCACAGTCCGGAGACGCTGGAATTCATCAGCCTGCGCAACACTTATCTGGACCCGCTGCATTTGCTCCAGGCCGAGCTTCTTGCCCGTTCCCGCCATCGTGAATCCAGCCTGGACAGTCCTCTGGAACTGGCTTTACTGGTCTCTGTTGCGGGCATTGCAGCCGGATTGCGCAATACGGGCTGACAGGTTGGGGAGCATGTCGCCAGCGCGCCGATGTCAGCGCAATGGCGACATGGGGGCAGGGCAGGTGTTTATCCCGTCAGGGGCATTGAAGGTCGTACCGTCATGTGCAGGGTGGCGCAACTGCCGCCATGCCGTGGGTTGCTGCGACTTTTGGCGTCTTGTGCGGCCTGTGTCTGCTGTGTATCTTGGTCAGCCTTTTGGCCTTTGGCCGACGTTTATTTTTCAGATTGGCCCAAGAGGCGAATCCGACGATTGACTATAAAAATTTGAGGAGCATGACGATGCGCGTGATTCTGCTGGGAGCTCCTGGAGCCGGTAAAGGTACTCAGGCAAAATTCATCACTGAAAAATTCGGCATCCCGCAGGTTTCGACTGGCGACATGCTGCGCGCAGCGGTCAAGGCCGGCACTGAGTTGGGCCTGAAGGCCAAAAGTGTCATGGACTCGGGTGGCCTGGTTTCCGATGACCTGATCATCGGTCTGATCAAGGATCGCCTGTCCCAGCCTGACTGCGCCAATGGCGTGCTGTTCGATGGTTTCCCGCGCACCATTCCTCAGGCTGAAGCCCTGCTGAATGCTGGCCTGGACATCGATCATGTGGTGGAAATCGCGGTCGATGACGAAGAAATCGTTCAGCGCATTTCGGGCCGTCGCGTTCACGAAGCTTCCGGGCGTGTCTACCACGTGCAGCACAACCCGCCGAAGCAGGAAGGCATCGACGATGTCACTGGCGAGCCTCTGGTACAGCGCAAGGACGACGTTGAAGAAACCGTGCGTCATCGCCTGTCGGTCTACCATTCGCAGACCAAACCGCTGGTTGCGTTCTACAGCGAGCTGAGCAAGAAGAATGGCAAGCCAAAGTGCAGCCATATCGAAGGTGTCGGTTCCGTGGACGCGATCACCACCAAGGTGCTTGCTGCCCTGACCTGAGCCCGCAAGGCCTGAGTTCAACAATGGCCCGCTTGCGGGCCATTTGTCATTTATACTGCGTCACTTTTTTCCAACGAAGACGGATACACCGATGACCACCTTGCTGGCCCTGGACACCGCCACTGAAGCCTGCTCGGTCGCTTTGCTGCATGACGGCAAGGTACTGAGCCACTATGAGGTGATCCCGCGTCTGCATGCCCAGCGCCTGCTGCCCATGATCAAGGATCTGCTGGCCGAGGCGGGCATTGCCATGTCGGCACTGGATGCCATCGCTTTCGGTCGTGGTCCGGGCGCTTTCACCGGCGTGCGTATTGCCATCGGTGTGGTTCAGGGGCTGGCCTTCGCGCTGGAGCGCCCGGTGTTGCCGGTCTCGAACCTGGCAGTGCTGGCGCAACGAGCCCATCGTGAGTACGGTGCCTTGCAGGTCGCTTCGGCTATCGATGCCCGGATGGATGAAGTCTATTGGGGTTGCTATCGCGAAACGGCCGGTGAGATGCGTCTGGTCGGCAACGAAGCGGTTCTGCCGCCCGAGCAGGTTGCATTGCCTGTCGATGCCGACGGTCAATGGTTCGGTGCCGGTACCGGCTGGGGTTATGCCGAGCGTATTCCGCTTTCGCTGGTCGGTCAGGACGCCAGCATGCTCCCACATGCCCAGGATCTGCTGACCCTGGCGACGTTTGCCTGGAACCGTGGCGAGTCGATTCCGGCAGACGATGCACAGCCAGTCTATCTGCGCGACAAGGTGGCGACGCCCAAGGGGCCAAAGTAGGAGCGACTTCAGTCGCGAAGAGGCCAAAGAAAATAGATCGCCTGGAATGGTTCGCGAATAAATTCGCTCCCACGAAAATGTCAATTAGCCATCTACCACTTGTCGACTAATCCGTTGGTTATGCCCGACGGCGCAAACAATTTGCAATATGTGTGGTCTAGTTATCGTTCACGGAATTGCCAATTCCCGGCCTGTGACGTTAAATTGCCACTACAAGACGCCGAGTAGATATCGATGCGCATAGACGGACCCTCATCACGTTCATACCCCATCAAGCGAAAGCCCAAGAAGGCTCCTTCGACCGTTGAAGGCTCTTTCGAGGAAATCGATGGTGATGTTGAGTTGCCGTCGCCTCCCGCCCAGGCGTCGCGTCGCGAGTCTTCGGGTCAGGCGCAGATTGGCTCTACTGCCAACGTGCCTGCCCGTCCGCAGGACATTATCTTCCCCCGCTCCATGAGCACTCGTGTTGCCAACGCTTTGGCCAGCTATCTGACCACGGCCAGTTTTGTGGATTGGGACCTGGAAGTGTCGGGGCTCGATCTCCACGTCTGATCTTGTCCAGCCTGCCTTACTACCTGGGATGTCCGTCATGGAGCGAGAGCGCATGGCGTGAGTCGTTCTACCCCGAGGACACCCGTCCTTCCGATTTTCTGCGCCTCTACGCCCAGGTCTTCAACGTCGTCGAAGGCAATACCACGTTCTACGCTCGTCCCGCGCCCGCTACAGTCCAGCGCTGGGCCGAAGTCCTGCCGAAAGATTTTCGTTTCACTGCCAAGTTTCCCCGCGACATCAGTCACGAGGGCGATCTGCGCCTGCAACTGGATGCCGCAGAAGCCTTCGTGAAACTGCTGGCGCCCCTTGGCGAACGGGTATCGCCATTCTGGCTGCAACTGCCAGCCAGTTTCTCGCCGCAGCGCCTGGCGGAACTGGCGGGGTTTCTCGATGAACTCAAAGTGCCTTTGGCGGTGGAAGTACGGCACATGGCCTTTTTTGAGAAGGGCGATGAGGAGCGCATGCTCAATCGCTTGCTGCTGGACCGTGGCGTTGAGCGTATCTGTCTGGACTCGCGGGCATTGTTCAGTTGCGTGTCCACTGATCCGGCTGTCCTGCATGCCCAGTCCAAGAAACCCAGAGTGCCGCCACGCCCGGCTGCATTGACCCAGTCGCCGCAAGTGCGCTTCATTGGCCGTCCGGTTCTTGAAGACAACGACCCGTACCTTACGCAATGGATCGAAAAGGTCGCCGTCTGGATCGAGGAAGGGCGTACACCTTATGTGTTTCTCCATACCCCGGACAACCTGAAGGCCCCCGACCTGGCCCAGCGTTTTCATCGGTTTCTGATGGCGCGCCTGCCGGGGCTGGCGCCATTGCCCGAGCTGGATCGCGGGCCGCAAGTTGAGCAACTGGGCTTGCTCTGAGGTCGATAGTTGTGGGTTCAATAGCCCCCCACATCACGATGACCTGGAAAAAGCTCATGGACTCTCGACAACTGCACCGGGCACAAGCATTCAAGGCGCTGCATGAGCGCGATAGCGCTTTTGTCATTCCCAATCCCTGGGACGCGGGCTCGGCAAAGCTGCTGGCTTCCCTGGGGTTCGAGGCCTTGGCGACCACCAGCGCCGGGTTTGCTTTCAGCCTGGGGCGAGCCGATGCCGAAGGCGCAGTCGGTCGCGATGAGGGGCTGGAGAATATCGCCGCCATCGTTGCAGCAACCGAGTTGCCAGTAGCTGCCGATCTGGAGAACTGCTTTGCCGACAGCCCTGAAGGATGCGCCGAGACCTTGTTGAAGGCCGCTGCAACCGGGATTGTCGGTGGCTCCATCGAGGATGCCAGCGGTAACGCAGCCCGGCCCATCTACGATTTCGAGCTGTCCGTCGAGCGCGTCAGGGCGGCGGTTGCAGCTGCGCGTAGCCTGCCGTTTCCCTTTCTGCTGACGGCACGTGCCGAGAACCTGCTGCATGGCCGGCTGGATTTCTCCGACACCCTGCGCCGCCTTGAAGCCTACGCCGAAGCCGGTGCAGACGTGTTGTATGCACCGGGATTGCGGACTCGTGAGGAAGTCATCGCCGTGGTTCGGGCCGTAGCGCCCAAGCCTGTGAACGTTCTGATGGGGCTGAGCGGCGTGACCCTGTCGGTGGCGGACTTGACCGAGTGTGGCGTCAGGCGCATCAGCGTGGGCTCTTCCATGGCGCGTGCGGCCTTCGGTGCGCTGTATCGGGCCGCAGAAGAGATCCGCACCCACGGCACCTTCAGCTATGCCGAGCAGGGGCTGCCATTCGCTCAGCTCAATGAATTGTTCAAACGCTGAGGATGCGGATTTTTCTGCTGGGGTTGCTGTTGTGTGCGGGAGCCGTTGTCGCAGTCTGGCGAGGCTGGATCGATGTACCGCCGCAGTGGAACCCGTGGGCACCTCTGGATGTGCGGCTTGAGCCTAACCTGCTGACGCCTTTCAAACTGGCGCGGTTGAAGGATGACCCGGCGCTGTGCGATCTGGCGCTGGGTTCATCGAGCCTGCGTTTCAGTCGTCAGGCCGACAGCGACCCGTCTGCCCGATGCCCCTTGCAGAACACCTTGCGTATTCAGGGCGGCGATGTCGCACTGAGCAGCAGCTTTCTGGCCAGTTGCCCGCTGGCCGTGGCCTACGCCTTGTTTGATATCCACACTTTGCAGCCTGCTGCCCAGGCCGTGTTTGGCCAGCGTGTCTCACGAATCGATCACCTGGGCAGCTTTGCCTGTCGGAACATCTACAATCGTGCCAATAGCCGCCTCAGCCAGCATGCAACCGCCAATGCTCTGGATATCGCAGGGTTTCGTCTGGCTGACGGGCAGAGAATCAACCTGCTCAAGGACTGGAATGATGACGGTGAAAAGGGGCGCTTTCTAAGGCTGGTGCGCGATGGCGCCTGCAAGAACTTCAGCACGGTGCTGGGGCCGGAATACAACGCGGCGCATCGTGATCATTTTCATCTGGATATGGGGTTGTGGCAGGTGTGTCGTTAGGCTCTATATGAAATGTATCTGCGCTCGGTGATGCTGCGTTAAAAACAGGCTCACCTTCGCTCGAAAACATTTCAAGCAGAGCCTAGGCAGCCATGCGCAGGTTTTGCAGGATCAGCGGACGAGCCCAGCCGTTTTCATAGTCGAACTGGCGCTGTTGAGCCTGGATGGTTTCTTCGTCCAGTGGCAAGGCAGGCTTGTCGGCCAGCTCCCACTCGAATTCGGCAATCGGCAGGTGCAGAGGGCGCGGTTGCGGGCCTGGACCCGGGTTGCCGTTGTAGTTGTAAGGGTTGACCACGGTCGGGCGAACCCAGTTGCTGTCGAATTCCAGGTGGCGTTGCTGTTCGATGATTTCGCTGATGCTGAACGGCTCGGCAGCCGGTGGCAGCAGGTCGAGTTCGAATTCGGCAATCGGCAGGAACAGCGGCTCTGGTGGTTTGACCTGAGTATCGGTGACCGGGCAGGCGCGCTGCTCGACTATCTTGCTCAGGGTGCGTGCGCCAGTGACCGGTTCGCCGGTTTCAACATCGACTTCAATCTTGATCGGCGCTTGCTCAGGCTTGCTGCCATCACCGATCTGTTCTGCCATCGCCCGGGCAAATGCATCCGACCACAACTGCGTGACACCGGTCAGGGTGCGGCTGTTGCTGAGGCTGTAGTCGCCTGCGTGCGACAAGTAGCCGATGGATGATTGAACAATCTCTGACATGGCGATCAGTTCTGGCCTTGGGTCTGGCAAAATGCCCGATACTTGGTTATCGGCAGATTTTGCCGATCATTAACATTTTTTGAGTGTTTGCAGCGAATGAGTGAGCAGCAAGCGGGCAGCCGCATACGGGTCGAAGCCCTGACGGTGAGCGGACAGGATCAGGCATCGCTGTGGGCGCAGCGTCTGAACCTGCCTTTGCAGGACGAACAGGCCGACTTTGCCCTGCAACTGGGCGACAATGGCCTGCAATTGCAGCAGTTGGGCGACGATGCTCCAGGCCCCGTGCGAGTGGATTTTGTCGAGGGCGCGGTGGCCCATCGTCGTCTGTTCGGCGGCGGTAGCGGGCAGATGATCGCCAAGGCCGTCGGTATTCAGCCGGGCGTGCGGCCACGGGTTCTGGATGCCACGGCGGGGCTGGGCAAGGATGCATTCGTGCTGGCCAGTCTCGGCTGCGAAATGAGCCTGATCGAGCGTCAGCCGATCATTGCCGCCTTGCTGGAAGATGGCTTGCTGCGCGGGCGTCATGACGCTGACGTGGGCGGGATCATCGCTCAGATGCGTCTGCTGACCGGCAATTCCATCGAACTGATCCGTGCATGGGAGGGTGAGCCGCCACAGGTGATCTACCTCGATCCGATGTTCCCGCACCGTGAAAAGACCGCGCTGGTGAAAAAGGAAATGCGCCTGTTCCGTCCACTGGTCGGTGATGACATGGACGCGCCAGCCCTGCTGGAAGCCGCCCTTGCCCTGGCGACTCACCGAGTCGTCGTCAAACGCCCACGCAAGGCACCCTGCATCGAAGGTCCCAAACCGGGTTATGCGCTGGATGGTAAGTCCAGCCGTTATGACATTTATCCGAAGAAGGCCCTCAAGAGCTAAATTCCCGCGTGTGTGGGAGCGAATTCATTCGCGAGAGGCCAGTAAATCCAGCGCAGTGTGACCTTCGCGACTGAAGTCGCTCCCACAGTTTTGCAGTGCTAAACCCCATAAGCCCGCATGAACAATTCCACCACTTCCCGAACATGCTGCTCGGCGGTGTCTTCGTCGGGCAGCTCTCCGCAGCCCACCAGCAGACGGAAATGGCATAGCCCTTTGACCAGGGTCAGAAAGTGCTCGGCGGCGGTTTTCGGCGACTGGATGCGCAACCCGCCTGCCTTGTCGATCTGCCTCAGCAGGCTTTCCATCTCGCTGAGAATGCGTTGTGGCCCAGCCTCGAAGAAGATCATCGACAGCTTCGGGTCCTGAGTACCCAGGTTGACCATCAGGCGGTTCAGCTCAAGCGATTCAGGGCTGTTGATCAGCGTCTGGAATGCCCGTGCGATGTTCAGCAGCACCGTTTCGACCGGTAAATCACTGTTCAGATGAAGAAACAGGGCAGGCATCTGTTCTTCGCAGCGGGCGACCACGGCTGCTGAGAACAATGTTTCCTTGTCGGTGAAGTGGCTATAGACCGTGAGTTTGGAGACGCCCGCTTCGGTGGCGATGCTGTCCATGCTGGTATTGGCATAGCCATGGCGCACGAAAAGGTCTTTCGCGGCTTCCAGAATGGCTTTGCGTTTTTCCAGGTTTTTGGGGCGACCTGGACCTGCGTTTAACGAAGTGTTTGGCATATGTTGAAATAATGAACTGGAGAGTTTGAAATATTTTAATATACTCGCCGGTACAATTATTCCAAGCCCTATTGTGCAAAGGTCCACATCATGTTCCGCGATGCTTTGTCTCTTGTCGTGCCTTTTTGTCTGTTGTCGCTGCTGACAGCATGTGGTCAGGAAGTGGCTGCGCCTGTCGTGGTGCGCCCCGCAATGGTGGTGCAGCCATTGCTTTCCTCGCAATCGGTGGACAGTTATCCCGGTGAGGTGAGGGCTCGTTTCGAGCCTGAGCTGGCGTTTCGTATTGGCGGCAAGGTCAGCAAGCGTCTGGTCGAGGTGGGGCAACGGGTCAAGGCCAATCAGCCGTTGGCCGAACTGGATGCTGAAGACGTTCGCCTGCAACTGGAAGCGACCCGTGCTCAGGTGGGCGCCGCAGAAGCCAACCTGAATCTGGTACGTTCCGAGCGTGATCGCTACAAGACCCTGCTGGATCGGCAGATGGTCAGCCGCTCGCAGTACGACAACGCGGAAAACCTTTATCGTTCCGGCGAAGCCCGACTCAAGCAGATCAAGGCTGAATTGACCGTCGCTGATAACCAGACCAGCTACACCGTTTTGCGTGCCTCTCAGGATGGCGTCATCGCCGCACGTTCGGTGGAAGTCGGGCAGGTGGTTGCAGCAGGCCAGACAGTCTTTACCCTGGCGGCAGATGGTGAGCGGGAAGTCCTGATCAGCCTGCCGGAACAGAACTTTGCCCGTTTCAAGGTTGGCCAGCCGGTTTCAGTCGAACTGTGGACTCTGCGCGATCAGCGTTTTGCCGGTCGCATTCGTGAGCTTTCACCGGCAGCCGATCCGCGTTCACGTACCTTTGCCGCCCGCATTGCCTTTGCCACCAGGCAGATTCCGGCCGAGCTTGGCCAGAGTGCTCGAGTGTTTATTGCCGCCGAGCAAGCGGTCCCGCTGGCTGTGCCACTTTCGGCCGTCACTTCGGAAAATGGCGTCAGTTACGTCTGGCGGGTAAATCCTGACAGTACCCTCAAGCGTACCCCTGTGCAGCTTGGGCCGTATGGGCAGGAGTCGGTGCCAGTGCTCGAAGGCCTGAAAGAAACCGACTGGATAGTTGCCGCCGGTGTGCATGTGCTGCGTGAAGGCGAGCAGATCCGCCCGGTAGACCGCAGCAACCGTGCGGTAAAAATGGCTGCCAAGGAGTAGGCGCGGATGAATTTCAATCTTTCCGAATGGGCGCTGCGCCACCGCCAGGTCGTCCTGTATCTGATGATCGTGCTGGCTGTGGTCGGTGCGCTTTCCTACACCAAGCTTGGGCAAAGCGAAGATCCTCCTTTCACGTTCAAGGCCATGGTCATTCGTACCCTGTGGCCGGGAGCCAGTGCGGAGGAAGTGGCTCGACAGGTAACCGATAAAATCGAAAAGAAGCTGATGGAAACCGGCGAGTACGAGCGGATTTCTTCGTTCTCGCGTCCTGGCGAGTCGACCGTGACGTTCATGGCTCGCGACTCGATCTTTTCTTCGGCGTTGCCCGAACTTTGGTATCAGTTGCGCAAGAAGATCGGCGATATTCGGCAAACCTTGCCTGAAGGCGTGCAGGGGCCGTTTTTCAACGATGAGTTCGGCACGACCTTCGGCAGTATCTATGCACTGACCGGCAAAGGCTTCGACTACGCCGTGCTCAAGGATTATGCCGAACGCATTCAGATCCGTTTGCAGCGGGTCAAGGACGTCGGCAAGGTTGAGCTGATCGGCTTGCAGGACGAGAAAATCTGGATCGAGCTGTCGAACATCAAGCTGGCCACGCTGGGCCTGCCCATGCAGACCGTGCAGCAGGCCCTTGAGGCGCAGAATGCGGTGTCGTCTGCGAGCTTCTTTGAAACCCCGGCCGAGCGTATTCAGTTGCGGGTCAGCGGGCGTTTCCAGTCGGTTGATGAAATTCGCAACTTCCCGATTCGGGTCGGGGATCGCACGTTGCGTATCAGCGATCTGGCCGAAGTGCATCGCGGCTTCAACGATCCGCCGGCACCGCGCATGCGCTTCATGGATGAGGATGCAATCGGCCTGGCCGTGGCCATGAAGGATGGTGGCGATATTCTGGTGCTGGGCCGTGCGCTGGAAGGCGAGTTTGCCCGTCTGCAGAACAACCTGCCCGCGGGCATGCAGTTGCGCAAGGTATCCGATCAGCCCGCGGCGGTAAAAACCGGTGTCGGTGAGTTCGTTCAGGTACTGGCCGAGGCGCTGGTCATTGTCTTGCTGGTGAGCTTTTTCTCTCTGGGGATGCGTACCGGCATGGTGGTCGCCCTGGCGATTCCACTGGTTCTGGCCATGACCTTCGCCACCATGTATTACCTGGGGATCGGCCTGCACAAGATTTCCCTTGGCGCTCTGGTGCTGGCGCTGGGTTTGCTGGTGGATGACGCGATCATTGCTGTGGAAATGATGGCGATAAAAATGGAGCAGGGCTACGACCGGCTCAAGGCGGCCAGCTTCGCCTGGACCAGCACGGCGTTCCCGATGCTGACCGGCACCCTGATTACTGCGGCCGGTTTCCTGCCTATTGCCACTGCACTGTCGAGTACCGGCGAATATACCCGTTCGATCTTTCAGGTCGTGACCATTGCCCTGATCGCTTCCTGGATTGTCGCGGTGATGTTTGTGCCTTATCTGGGCGACCGCTTGCTGCCGGATCTGGCGAAGATTCATGCGGCCAAGCATGGCACGAATGCTCCCGATCCTTACGCAACACCCATGTACAAGCGTGTGCGTGCGCTGGTGGGGTGGTGCGTAGAGCGGCGCAAGACGGTGATTGTCGCGACCGTTGCCCTGTTCGTCCTGTCGGTGGTGATGTTCCGCTTCGTTCCGCAGCAGTTCTTCCCGGCATCGGGACGTCTTGAATTGATGGTTGATCTGAAACTGACGGAAGGTGCGTCTCTGCACAATACGGCCGAGCAGGTGAATCGACTGGAACAGATGCTCAAGGATCATCCGGGGATCGATAACTACGTGGCTTACGTGGGTACCGGTTCGCCGCGTTTCTATCTGCCGCTGGATCAGCAACTGCCCGCTCCGAGTTTTGCCCAGATCGTGGTGCTGGCCAAAAGCATCGAGGATCGTGAAGCCTTGCGCAGTTGGCTGATTACCAGCCTCAACGAGCAATTCCCCACCTTGCGTTCACGGGTGACGCGCCTGGAAAACGGCCCGCCCGTGGGGTACCCGGTGCAGTTCCGGGTGACGGGCGAGCATATCGAGGTGGTTCGGGCTCTGGCTCGTCAGGTCCGGGAGAAAGTGAGGGAGAACCCGCATGTCTCCAATGTCCATCTGGACTGGGAGGAGCCCAGCAAGGTCGTGCATTTGAATATCGATCAGGACCGGGCGAGGGCGCTGGGCGTTACCACGGCGGATCTTTCATCCTTCCTGCGGCATTCGCTTACCGGCTCCAGCGTCAGCCAGTTCCGCGAGGACGATGAGCTGATCGAAATCCTGCTGCGCGGCACTCGTAACGAGCGTGAGCAACTGGGTTCACTGTCGAGCCTGGCGGTGCCCACGCAAAGTGGAGCCAGCGTCGCGCTGTCGCAGGTTGCAACACTGGAATATGGTTTTGAAGAGGGCGTCATCTGGCACCGCAACCGTTTGCCCAGTGTGACCGTACGTGCCGATATCTATGGCAAGGAACAGCCTGCGACACTGGTCCAGCAGATCCTGCCGACCCTTGAGCCGGTACGTGCTGAACTGCCGGATGGTTATCTGCTGGAAGTGGGCGGCACCGTTGAGGATTCGGCTCGCGGGCAGAACTCGGTGAATGCCGGTGTGCCGCTGTTCATCGTGGTCGTGCTGACCTTGCTGATGATCCAGTTGCGCAGCTTTTCACGCATGTTCATGGTGTTCGTGACGGCGCCTCTGGGCCTGATCGGCGTGACGCTGTTCCTGCTGATCTTCAATCAGCCGTTCGGTTTCGTCGCCATGCTGGGCACCATCGCCCTGTCCGGGATGATCATGCGCAACTCGGTGATTCTGGTGGACCAGATCGAGCAGGATATCGCCGGTGGGCAGGATCAATGGCACGCCATCATTGAGGCCACGGTACGCCGTTTCCGCCCGATCGTGCTGACTGCACTGGCCGCCGTCCTGGCCATGATCCCGCTGTCACGCAGCCTGTTCTTCGGCCCGATGGCGGTCGCGATCATGGGCGGCCTGATTGTCGCTACTGCGCTGACCTTGCTGTTCCTGCCAGCGCTTTATGCGGCGTGGTTCAGGGTAAAACGACCGTAGGAGCCAATTCATTCGCGAAACCATTCGCGGATGAATCCGCTCCTACTCGGTTTAGAGCGCTCCAAACACCTTCTTCGCCAATCCGGTCGCTGCGGCAGCCGGGTTGGCGCGGATGCTTTCTTCCTGTCTGGCGATCATCTCGAACAGGCCGTTGAGCGCTTGTTCAGTTACATAGCCTTCAATATTGGAGCTTTTCGCGTCCAGAACGCCCAGGGTTGCTGCCTGGCTGGCAAAGGCGTTGTATTTCTGTGCCAGACCTACCTTGTCGGTGGCTTGCTTGACGATAGGCAGGAACTTGGCGCGGATCTGCTCACGGCTGCTGCTGTTCAGGTACTGGGTGGCCGAGTCCTTGCCGCCACTGAGGATCGACTTGGCATCGGCCACGCTCATTTTCTTGACGGCATCCACCAGCAGGGCCTGAGCCTGAGGCACAGCGGCTTCGGCGGCCTGGTTCATGCTGGCTTCCAGTTGATCGACCTGGGCGCCCATGCCGAACTGTTTCATCTTTTTCGCGACCTTGCCCAGATTGCCCGGCAACTCGATGCGCACTTCCTGGTTATTGCTGAAACCGCCGGGAACGCCCAGTTGTTTGACCGCGACTTGCGCGCCTTGAGTCAGTGCATCCTTGAGCCCGCCTGTGGCATCCGATTGCGACAGGTCGCCAAGAGACAGGGCAAACACGTTAGCCGACAGCAGCAGGCCTGCACACAGGCCGGCAAAGGTAAACGATGGGCGAAGCATGGCAGCATCCTTATTTTGTAGAGTCTTGGAAGTCGCGCTGACACGACCGTCAGCGCGACCCTGAATTGAGGTTATCAGGGAACCGGAAAAACGTGGCTCAATCTGCGGCAGGCGTTTCTTCGATCTCGTTATGCAGCGCCACCTGTCGAATCGACAGGCGAATCTCTGCCGGCAGTACACGCTTGGCTGCACCCTCCGCCAGCTCACCGAGCAGCGGGTGATGGCTCAACTTGCCAGCGCTGTCCTTGCGCAGCACGCCGAGGTCGAGCAAGGTCTGGATGAAGTGCCGGAACAGGCTCTTGTCGAAGAACTCCGGCGCATTGAGGCCATGCAGGATCGACAGCCGCTGAGCCATGACCGTACACAGGTCTTCCAGCTCTTCTGCGCTGAGCGTGTTCTGGCCGCTGTTGAGCAGCAACGAGATGGCCATGTAGAAACGCTGCAAGGTCTGGGCGATGGCCCTGGACAGCAGCGTCAGTTGCACAAACTCCCTGGAACTGGGTTCCGGGCGTACGAAGGCATCGTTCTTGAAGCGCAGCAGGCCTTGCTCGACGAATGCGGCCAGCCACTGGTCGACGATTTCATCCAGCTCTTCCAGCGTCCAGCGAATGAACAGCTCCGATTGCAGATACGGATACAGCGCACGGGTGTAGCGCAGGATCTGCTCACGGCTCATGCGCGACGAACTCTGGAAGAAGCTTGCCAGCAGCGAGGGCAGGGCGAAGATATGCAGCACGTTGTTGCGGTAGTAGGTCATCAAGACCGCGTTCTGTTCGTTCAGATACAGAATCTTGCCCAGCGCATCCTTTTGCTCGGCCAGCAGATCCATGCCTTTGACATGCTCGATCAGCGCCCGGCCATCGCCCTCTGGCAATGTGGTGTGCGGTGAGTACGGTACTTTTCGCAGCAGTGTCAGGTACAGATCCAGCACCCGCTCCATGGCCTGATCGTCCAGCGCCAGCCGCTGGGTGGAGAGCAATGCTACGGCCACCAGATTCACCGGGTTGACGGCGGCAGCTTCGTTCAGGTGCTGAGCCACACGCTCGCCCAGGCGATTGGTGGTTTCATTGAGCCACGCCGGACGGAACTGCGGTCCCAGCTCCTGCTCACGCCAGTCGGGTTGTTCGTTATCGAGGAACTGCGCCAGCTTGATCGGCTCGCCAAAGTTCACCGACACCTGCCCGAAACGCTGCTTGAGGGCGCCGATCACCTTGAAGATATCGAAGATCGACTCTTTCTTCTTGCTGGCACCGCGCAATTCGCCCAGGTAGGTACGACCTTCGAGCACCCGCTCATAGCCGATATACACCGGGACGAACACGATGGGCATGCGCGAGTTGCGCAGGAAACTGCGCAGGGTAATGGCGAGCATGCCGGTCTTGGGTTGCAGCATGCGCCCGGTACGCGAACGGCCACCTTCGACGAAGTACTCGACCGGGAAACCCTTGGTGAACAGGGTATGCAGGTATTCGTTGAAAACGGCGGTATACAGCGGGTTGCCCTTGAAGGTGCGACGCATGAAGAACGCGCCGCCGCGCCGTAGCAAGCCACCGATCACTGGCATGTTCAGGTTGATGCCAGCCGCAATGTGCGGCGGAGTCAGGCCGTTGCGAAACAGCAGATAGGACAGCAGCAGGTAATCGATGTGGCTGCGGTGGCACGGGACATAAATCACTTCATGGCCGGGCGCGACGTTCTGTACGCCTTCGATATGACTGACCTTGATACCGTCGTAGATCTTGTTCCAGAACCAGCTCAGCACCACTTCCAGAAAACGGATGGCCGAATAGGTGTAGTCCGAGGCGATTTCGTTGCCATAACGCAGAGCCTGCTCCCGGGCCTTTTCGTGAGTGATCTTCTCGCGCTCGGCCTCTTCCACGATGGCCTGCTGGACCATCGGTTCGTCCAGCAGCCCTTTGACCAGATTGCGGCGGTGCGAAACGTCGGGGCCGATCACCGCGCTTTTCAGGTTGCGAAAGCGGACACGCAACAAGCGCTGGCTCATGCGCAGGGTGAGTTCAGGGCTCTTGTTCTCGTTGATCAGATCACGCAGGTGGATGGGGTCTGAAAACTGTACGCGGGTCTTGCGGCCCAGAATCAGGATGCTGACCAGGCGGCGCAGACGCCCGGTAACCGCCCAACTGTCAGCGAACAGCAGTTTCCACGCACTGGATTCATGGTCCGGCGATTGTCCCCAGAACACACTGACCGGAATGATCTGAGCATCTTCGGCGGGGTTGCGGCTGACCGCCTCAAGCAGTCGCTCCAGCGTGGGCGGCGCACCGCGCTTGTCCTGGCGACCCAGCCAGTCCGGCTCGGGCGTCAGATAAAAGAACGCAGCGGGCTCCATCAGATTGCCCACCGGTACAGGCAGGACCGGGCGCGGCAAGCCTGCCTTGCGGCATTCGGTATCGATGACTGCCAGGTCGCTCAGTGAAGGCGATTGCAGTACATAGAACACCGGACGGCTACGATCCAGATTGAGCGTGAAGGACGACTGGTTGATGGTTTCCGAGCGAACCCAGAGATACAGCAACCGGCGCAGAGTGCCGAATACAAGACGACGGAACGGGGAACGGGTCATACGGCTTCTGCTGAGTGGGATGTAGGGGCGAGCGCCCGATGGGCGTCAGTGTGCCGTATCTGCCCGGTATCGGCAAAGCGGCCGATAGCGGTGGCAAGTGAGCCTGATGCTGATCGGTTACGGCATATATGTCATGAAGTGGGAGGGGCCTTGGCCGCGACGACCCCAATTGACAGGCAACACATTTTTAGCGCCTTCAAACTGGCTGTCGCGGCCAAGGTCCCCCACGGATTGCGGCCCAATCACTCGATATCGATATCTTGTGCTTGCTGTATGTCTTTACGAAGTGCGCCAGGTAATCTCTTCTTCCCCATCGGCGCTGATGCGAATCCAGCGGTCGGCGGCATCGTCGCTTTCTTCTTCGACCCAGGTCCCCGGCGCGCAGCGTACTTCGACATTGAGTTCAGCGAAGGCGGCGCGGGCGCAGGCGATATCGTCCTCCCACGGGGTCTGGTCGCTTTCCAGGTACAGGCTGTTCCATTTGCCGACAGCCTTTGGCAGCCAGGTGACCGGAACATTGCCGGCCTTGCATTTCCAGGTCTGGCCTTTCTGGGTCCAGTCGCTGCAAGGACCGAGTGCGGCCCCGAGCCATTGGGCGATGGCCTTGTGATCGACGTCTTCGTCTTTCAGGTAAATCTCGATATCGGGTTGGCGCATGGGGGCCTCGTTTGAATGCTACTGCAGCACGAAATAATCGTAGCGCATGGATACGGTGACCTTGAAAGGTCCTGGGTGCTCGATGACCGCTGTGCGACGCTCGGCGCTGGCACGCCATCCGTGAGGCGTCATGGCCAGCAGGTCGGCGCGTGACTGCCCGTCGATCAGCTTCAGGGTGTAGCGCAAGGTTTCGCTGTGTTGTAGCTGCATGCCTTCCGGCACAAGGGCCAGATGCTTGTCGTCAGCGTAATCGCGCACTTCATCGTAGAGTCGCTGGCGCAGTTCCATCAGGTGCTCGTTGGTCGGGCCGACGCGCATCAGGCCGCCACCGGGCGTCAGCAGGCGCTTGGCTTCTTTCCAGTCCAGCGGGCTGAAGACGCTGGCCAGAAACTGACAGCTGGCGTCCGGCAATGGCACGCGGGCCATGCTGGCGACCATCCAGGTCAGCTTCGGGTTGCGACGGCAGGCACGCTTGACCGCTTCGCGGGAAATATCCAGCGCATAGCCATCGGCGTGAGGCAGGGCTTCGGCGATCTGCGCGGTGTAGTAACCCTCACCACAACCGATGTCCAGCCAGTGAGCCGGGGCGCGCTCGGCAGCCAGTTCGGCCAGACGCTGCGCCACCGGTGCGTAATGCCCGGCATTCAGGAAGTCACGCCGGGCCTCGACCATGGCCTGGTTGTCTCCAGGATCACGGCTGTTCTTGTGCTGCACGGGCAACAGGTTCAGATAGCCCTGACGCGCACGGTCGAAGCGATGATTGGCTGGGCAGACCACGCCATTGTCGGCGGCGCCCAGAGGCGCCGAACAGATCGGGCAGGTCAGCATCAGGCGAGCAACTTGACCATGGTCTGGTAGTAGATCTCGGTCAAGACATCGAGATCGCTGGCCAGGATGCGTTCGTTGACCTGATGGATAGTCGCATTGACCGGCCCCAGTTCAACCACTTGAGTGCCCAGGGTCGCGATGAAACGGCCATCCGAAGTGCCGCCACTGGTGGAAGCCTTGGTTTCGCGCCCGGTGACCTGCTTGATGCTGGCCGAAACCGCATCCAGCAATGCGCCGGGTCCGGTGAGGAATGGCAGACCCGACAGCGCCCAGTCCACGTGCCAGTCCAGACCGTGCTTGTCGAGGATTGCGGCGACACGTTGCTGCAAGCCTTCGACAGTGGATTCGGTCGAGAAGCGGAAGTTGAACACAGCCACCAGATCACCGGGGATCACGTTGGTCGCGCCCGTACCGGAATTGAGGTTGGATATCTGGAAGCTGGTCGGCGGGAAGAACGCATTGCCATCGTCCCAGTGCTCGGCAGCCAGTTCGGCCAGTGCCGGGGCAGCCAGATGAATCGGGTTTTTAGCCAGATGCGGATAGGCCACATGGCCCTGGACACCGCGTACGGTCAGTTTGGCGCCCAGCGAGCCGCGACGACCGTTTTTCACCACGTCGCCCACCAGTGTTGTACTCGATGGCTCGCCGACGATGCACCAGTCCAGACGCTCTTTACGGGCAGCAAGACGTTCAACGACAGCCTTGGTGCCATGGTGCGCCGGGCCTTCTTCATCGCTGGTGATCAGGAATGCCACCGAACCCTTGTGATTCGGGTAATCGCTGACGAAACGCTCGGACGCCACCAGCATTGCAGCCAGACTGCCTTTCATGTCAGCAGCACCACGGCCGCAGAGCATGCCGTGTTCGTCGATCAGCGCATCGAACGGATCGTTCTGCCAGGCCTGGACAGGGCCGGTCGGCACCACGTCGGTGTGGCCGGCGAAACACAGCACCGGACCTTTGCTGGTGCCATGTGTTGCCCAGAAGTTGTCGACGTCTTCGATGCGCATGGGCTCCAGCTTGAAGCCCGCATCGCCCAGACGTTGCATCATCACGGTCTGGCAATCGGCATCGACCGGAGTGACCGATGGACGGCGAATCAGGTCGCAGGCGAGTTGAAGCGTGGGCGAAAGGTCGGCTGGGGCCGTCATGAACTGAACTCCGGTAGCAAGGCTATGGGCGCGAAAAGGCGGATATCTTAAAGCAAAACGAAGTTAAACGGCGTTCATGACTGCCGTTCGATACCCGGGCCTTCAATCAGCGTCATCGTCGCCATTACTTGCGCAGGAATACTGCGCCGGTTACTGAGGCCAGAAGAGACAGCAGGCCACCCAGCAGGAAGGCCGCGCCATAACCGCCACTCAAGGCTTCCAGTGCTGTGTAACCGGCTTCTGCGAGTCGTTCGTTATAGTACGAAGCCAGGCTGCTGATAATGGCCAGACCCACTGCGCCTCCGAGCATGAAAGAGGTATTGACGATCCCCGAGGCGATACCTTCTTCGCCGGGTTTTGCATCGCCCATGGCGACAACCAGTATGGGGTTGAAGCCCATCCCTGCGCCCACGCCGATCAGCAGCATGCCCGGCAGGATATCAAGCAGGAAGTTACCGGCGGCAGGTGCCTTGGCCAGCAGGAAAAGGCCTGCGGCAGCGAGCGCGAGCCCAAGGACCAGCGGCAGTTTTACCCCGTAGCGAATGATGAGCCTGGAAGACAGGAGTAATGAGCACAGCGCCATCACCAGATTGGCCGGAAGAAACGCCAGCCCGACCTCAAGAGGTGAGTAATCCAGTACTTGTTGAAGATACAGGGCACAAAGAAAAAACCAGGCAAACATGGAAGTTGCCCAAAGTACGCCAATGAAATTGGATGTTGTCAGATTCCTTGAGCGGAAAAGTCGTACAGGGATCAAAGGAGCTTTCGTACGAAGTTCTATAACGATAAACAGAATGAAAAGTAGTGCCGAAGTGGCAAGTTGGCTAAGTGTGCTCGTAGAACGCCAACCGATATGATTGCCATTCATGATTGCGTAAACGGCCAGCATCAACGCTGCAATTATCGTGATTGCTCCCGCTATATCGAGAGCGCCTTTTTCCGTTGCTTCGGCATGTGGAAGCAAGCGCCTGCTCAACGCGAGGACAAGAACACCTGTCGGCAGATTGATCAGGAAAATCGAATACCACTCATAGAGGTTGGTCAGGACGCCACCCAGCAACACTCCGATACTGCCGCCACCGGTACACACGAAGCTGTAGGCTGCAATGGCTTTTGCACGTTCAGTCGGGTCCGTGAACAGGCGGATGATAAGCGACAGCGCTGTTGCGGTGAGCAGTGCGCCGCCAAAGCCTTGAAATGCGCGGGCTGCGATGAGTGTTTCTTGAGTCGTCGCGATACCGCAGGCCAGTGATGCGATGGTAAACAGGCTGGTCCCCCAGATAAAAACCGCTCGTTGCCCATACAGATCGCCAAGGCGGCCGCCCAGCAGCAGAAACCCGCCAAAGGTCAATAGATACACATTGATGACCCATGCCAATGAGGCATCGTCAAAGCCCAGGTCCAGTTTGATGGACGGGAGTGCCACGTTCACGATCGTTGTATCCAGCACGATCATAAGAGTTGCCAGACAGATAACGGTTAATGCTTGCCAGCGTTTTTCGTGAAAGGCAACTTGTTCCTGAGGTGAGTCAAGTGGGCTGGTGTTGAGAGTGCTCATGAACATGCATCCGTTTTGTCATTTTTCTGATTGCACAGATATGGTTTTTTTGAAACGTCAGAATATAGAGTTCATCTGGTCAGTGTGTTGTTGTGCTGATCCTGATTTATAAACAAAATAATTCGCTTGGTGGATGTATATATTTAGTTGTGGTGGGTTGTTTCGAGTTGATGGGCGCGCTTTCCTGATCGATATGTCCATGGCCTTTTGCATGTTTGCTGCGGCCTTTTTTATCTTCTTGTTCAGTGCTCCGTAGGCAGTGATTGCCAGTCAGGCGATGAGAAGGGTGCCGAGCCTCTGCCAAACCTCTTATAATGCGCGCCGGTTTTTCGGGGTAATTGAGATGAGCACAGAAGATCCACGGTTCGCAGGCATCGCCCGTCTGTACGGCGTTGAGGGGCTGGAACGCTTGCGCGCAGCCCATGTGGCCGTGGTCGGTATCGGCGGCGTGGGTTCCTGGGCGGCCGAGGCCATGGCTCGCTGCGGTGTAGGCGAGATTTCCCTGTTCGATATGGACGACGTCTGTGTCAGCAACAGCAATCGTCAGTTGCATGCGCTGGACAGCACGGTGGGCCGGCCCAAGGTCGAGGTCATGGCTGAGCGGATAAAGGCGATCAACCCGGCGTGTGTCGTGCATGCGGTCAGCGATTTCGTGACCCGTGACACCATGGCGGATTACATCACCCCGGATCTGGACTTCGTGATCGACTGCATCGACAGCGTCAACGCCAAGGCCGCGCTGATTTCATGGTGCAAGCGGCGCAAGATCCAGATCGTGACCACCGGTGGTGCTGGTGGGCAGATTGACCCAACCCAGATTCAGATCGGTGACCTGAACCGCACCTTCAACGATCCGCTGGCCTCCAAGGTACGCTCGACTCTGCGCCGCGAATACGGTTTCTCCCGCACTCCGAACCGTCACTACAGCGTGCCCTGTGTGTTTTCCAGCGAGCAACTGCGCTATCCCAAGCCTGATGGCAGCATCTGCTTGCAGAAGCGTTTCGTGGGGGATGGCGTCAAACTCGACTGCGCGGGAGGTTTCGGTGCGGTGATGATGGTGACGGCGACCTTCGGCATGGTCGCGGCCACCCGGGCTATCGACAAGCTGGTGGCCGGAACACGGCGTCCTTCCGAGCGTGCAAAACCGGTTTCGGCTCCGCTGCCTCAGGCGTGAGCCAGTTGCCGCATCTTGTGCAGCACGGCGTTCAGGCCGTTGCTGCGCGAAGGTGACAACTGGCGACTCAGGCCCAGTTGATTGAACCAGTCGGGCAGGTCCACCTCCAGCAGTTCCTGCTCCGAGAGGCCGTTGACCCGCTCCAGCAGCAGCGCCACCAGACCGCGAATCAACCGTGCATCACTGGCGGCCCGAAACTGCCAGCGTCCATCGCTGACAGTGCCCAGTAGCCAGACCTTGCTTTCACAGCCCTGCACCAGATGCTCTTCGGATCTTTCGTCTTCGCTCAGGGCGGGCAGCCGGTCGCCCCATTGCATCAGCAGGCGAGCGCGTTGCTCCCAGCCTTGAAGCTGGCTGAAGGTGTCCAGTGCCGTTTGCGCGCCTGTGGTCAGAGTCATCGCAGCAACTCCAGCGCCTGATCCAGAGCACTGAAAAAGCGCAGCAGGTCATCCGAGTCGTTGTACAGGCCAAGTGATACACGGATTGCGCCTGACAGACCAAGGTTCTTGAGCAGTGGCATCGCACAATGATGGCCTGCGCGTACGGCAATGCCCTGTTCAGTCAGCAGATGAGCCAGATCGGCGTTATGTATGCCATCGACTACGAAGCTGACCAGCGCCAGTTCCGGCGAACCCAGCACGCGAATGCCGTCACGCTGTTGCAGGCCTTCCAGCAGGCGTTGATGCAACCGGGCTTCATGTTCGGCCACGGCCTGCTGATCCAGACTGTCCAGATAATCCAGGGTCGCACCCAGGCCGATCACGCTGGCAATCGGCGGCGTACCGGCCTCGAAACCCAGGGGCGCGGAGCGGAAACGGGCCCGGTGGTAATCGGCGTCCAGTACCATTTCACCGCCGTATTGCCAGTGTTTCAGGCGTGGCAGTGCTGCGTTGCTGGCATACAGCACGCCGAGCCCGTCGGGGCCATAGAGCTTGTGGCTGGAAAATACATAGAAATCGCAACCCAGTGCCTGCACATCATGTCGGCCATGGACCACGCCCTGGGCGCCATCCACTACCGTCAATGCGCCTTGTTCTCTGGCCAGCTCAAGCAGGCGTGGCAATGGCTGCCAGGCGCCGAGTACGTTGGAGAGCTGACTGACTGCCAGCAAGCGAGTGCGCGGGCCGATCAGCGTAGTGGCCGCATTCAGGTCGATCAGGCCATTGCTGTCGAGTGGCAGGACCACCAGTTTCAGGTCGCGGCGCTGGGCCAGTTGCTGCCAGGGCAGCAGGTTGGCGTGGTGTTCCAGTGCGCTGATAACGATTTCGTCGCCTGCGGCAAACTCCTGCTCCAGGCCGTAAGCCAGCAGGTTGAGCGCCGAGGTTGCGCCGTGGGTGAAAATGATCTGGCCGGATTCACTGGCGTTCAGCCAGTGGGCAATCTTGTTGCGGCTGTCCTCGAACGCCTGGGTGGCGTGGGCACCGGGTAAATGCTGCGCACGATGCACATTGGCGGCACCGTTTGCGTAGTAATGGGTCAGGGCATCGATCAATGCCTGGGGTTTTTGCGTGGTTGCAGCGCTGTCCAGATACGTCTGGCCCTGGCGCTGAAGGGCGTCGATGGCAGGGAAGTCAGCGCGCCATGGAGAAATGAGGGGCATTGTTCATCCAGCTCGATGGAGCGGGTACAGGATGTGAAACCCTGTACCCGGACACGGCATCAGTTATGAGCGTGCAGTGCTTCGTTCAGCTCGATGGCCGACTTGTGGGTCTTGCATTCCACTGCGCCGGTCTGCGAGTTGCGACGGAACAGCAGATCGGTCTGACCTGCCAGGTCGCGAGCCTTGACGACTTTGACCAGCTCGTTGTTTTCATCGAGCAGAGCGACTTTGGTACCGGCAGTGATGTACAGGCCGGCTTCGACGGTGTTGCGGTCGCCCAAAGGAATGCCGATACCGGCGTTGGCGCCGATCAGGCAGCCTTCGCCGACCTTGATGACGATGTTGCCGCCACCGGACAGGGTGCCCATGGTGGAGCAGCCGCCGCCGAGGTCCGAGCCCTTGCCGACGAAGACGCCTGCCGAAACACGGCCTTCGATCATGCCCGGACCTTCGGTGCCGCCGTTGAAGTTGACGAAACCTTCGTGCATCACGGTAGTGCCTTCGCCCACGTAGGCGCCCAGGCGAACACGTGCGCTGTCAGCGATACGCACGCCGCTCGGCACTACGTAGTCGGTCATTTTCGGGAACTTGTCCACCGAGAAGACTTCCAGCAGCTCGCCTTTCAGGCGTGCTTCGAGTTGACGCTCGGCCAGCTCGGCCAGATCCACGGCACCCTGGCTGGTCCATGCAACGTTTGGCAGCAGCGGGAAGATACCGGCCAGATTCAGACCGTGTGGCTTGGCCAGACGATGGGACAGCAGGTGCAGCTTGAGGTAGGCCTCAGGCGTTGAAGTCAGGGGCGCGTCTTCTGCCAGCAGAGTGGCGACCAGCGGCTTGTGGCTTTCAGCCAGACGAGTCAGCAGGGCAGCTTGAGCGGCATCGATGGACTTGACCGCATCGGCCAGTTTCGAGGCCTGGTCGGTGTTGAACGCAATGGCCTGGTTGCCAGCGCTGTAGCCCAGAACCGGAGCGATAGCGGCAATCAGTTCAGCCGACGGGTTGATCAACGGCTGGGCGTAAAAGACTTCCAGCCACGCGCCTTGACGGTTTTGAGTGCCGACACCGAAGGCCAGGCTGAACAGGGTAGTAGACATGCAAATTCCTCTTGCCAATTAAAGGGCCATCTCAATCAGGCGATGGCCGTTGCATACAGGTCGGGTTTGAAACCAATCAGGGTTTTATCGCCAAGATCCAGCACCGGGCGCTTGATCATCGACGGCTGCGCGAGCATCAGTTCGATTGCCTTTGCCTGATCGAGATCGGCCTTCTGTCCGTCATCGAGCTTGCGAAAGGTCGTCCCCGCGCGGTTCAACACCACTTGCCAGCCATGTTCATCGCACCACTGCGTCAGGTGCTCACGGTCAATGCCAAGTGTCTTGTAATCATGAAACTCGTAGCTCACGGTATGTTCATCGAGCCAGGTACGAGCTTTTTTCATCGTGTCGCAGGCTTTGATGCCGTATAGAGTGTAAGTCATTGTTTTACCCTAGAGTCACCGGGTTTCCCCTGATGCCCCACTATCTTCCCGGAGTTCAGCCAGCGATTATGCCACGCCCAAACGTACTGTGCCCGGCCGGGCTGTGTTGAGAGCAGTCTGGTCGAGAGCGTTCTATAAGCTGTTTCTGAAATGATCTTGTTCCATGGCACGTTGCGTGCCATGGAATCGCAACACTCAGCGCGTGATGAAGGCGCGAATCCGCTCGGCGGCCTCAATGCACTCGGCAAGCGGTGCAACCAGCGCCAGACGTACGCGGCCAGCGCCCGGGTTGATGCCATTGGCTTCGCGGGACAGGTAGGAACCCGGCACTACTGTTACATGCTGATCGACGAACAGGTCGCGGCAGAACCCGGCGTCATCCTTGCCCACGTTCGGCCAGAGGTAGAAGCCGCCATCCGGGCGTTGCACATCCAGCACCGGTGCCAGAATCTCCAGGACCGCATCGAATTTTTCGCGATACAGCTCGCGGTTGGCGCGTACGTGCTCTTCGTCATTCCAGGCCGCGATACTGGCCAGTTGGGTTTGAACCGGCATGGCACAGCCGTGGTAGGTGCGGTACAGCAGGAAGGCCTTGAGAATGTCGGCGTCGCCCGCCACAAAACCTGAGCGCAGGCCCGGCAGGTTGGAGCGTTTGGACAGGCTGTGGAAGACCACGCAACGCTTGAAGTCCTGGCGGCCCAGTTCGGCGCAGGCTGTGAGCAGGCCAGGCGGAGGTGTCTGCTCGTCGAAGTACAGCTCGCTGTAGCATTCGTCCGCCGCGATCACGAAATCGTACTCGTCGGCCAGGGCAATCAGCTTTTTCAGGGTCGGCAGTGGAATCAGCGCGCCGGTCGGGTTGCCGGGCGAGCAGAGGAACAGGATCTGGCAGCGTTTCCAGATATCCGGCGTGACAGCATCGAAGTCAGGGTTGAAACCGTTTTCGCTCAGGCATGGCAGGTAGTGCGGTTGAGCGCCGGCCAGGAACGCCGCGCCTTCATAGATCTGATAGAAGGGGTTGGGGCTGACCACCAGGCCATCGTCGCTACGATTGACCACGGTCTGGGTGAAGGCAAACAGCGCTTCGCGGGTGCCGTTGACCGGCAAGACGTTGCGCGCCGGGTCGATCCAGCCTTCAGGCACATTGAAACGGCGGTTGCACCAGCCGGCAATGGCTTCGCGAAGGGCCGGGATGCCCAGCGTTGTTGGATATACCGCCATTTGGTCGAGGTTGTCGGCCAGGGCCTTGGCGACGAACTCGGGTGAACGATGCTTCGGCTCGCCGATGGACAGGGCTATGGGGCGCTTGTCCGGGTTGGGCGTTACGCTGCCGAGCAGAGCGCGAAGCTTCTCGAACGGGTAAGGCTGAAGCTGTTGCATGGCGTTATTCATGGTGCTGGGTTCTCAATGGCTGGGCACCGGTTAAGGTGCCGTTGAGTCGATTCTTCAGGCTCTGTACGAAATGTATCTGCGCTCGGTGATACTGCGTTGAAAACAGGCTCACCTTCGCTCGAAAACATTTCGTACAGACCCCTAGATATTGATCCGCAAATTGCCGCCTGGCTCTGAGTTGAGGCTCAATTGCTTGGCGATGGCTTCCTGCAGACGGCTGCACAGCTGGGGGTCGGAGAGCGGTTGATTGTTGGCATCGGTAATGAAGAACACGTCTTCCACGCGCTCGCCCAGGGTCGCGATCTTGGCGTTCTGCAAGGACAGATCGAACTCCAGGAAAATCTTGCCGATACGTGCCAGCAATCCAGGGCGGTCCGGCGCCAGCAGTTCCAGTACGGTCACCGGGCGTTGTGCATCGTTATGGATCGTCACCTGGGGCGCAAAGGAGAAATGCTTGAGCTGGCGCGGTACGCGACGCTTGATGATGGTCGGGTAGTTGTCCGGGTTGCGCAAGGCTTCGGTCAGGCCATCACGGATCTGCCGGGTTCTCTCGGGATTGTCGCCAATGGCGCCGCCATCGTTGTCCAGCACGATATAGGTGTCGAGGGTGAACTTGCTGCTGGACGTAATGATGCGGGCGTCATGAATGTTCAGGTTCAACTGGTCCATCGCAGCCACGGTCACGGCGAAGAAATCATGCTGGTCCGGGGCATAGATGAAGATCTGGGTGCCACCCTCGAATTCTCGCTGCGTGGTTTCCTTTATAAGGACCAGCGGGCCGCCATCGGCAGGTTGCTGAAGGATGGCATCGCTGTGCCATGCCACGTCGCCAGCGGTATGGCGCAGGAAGTAATCATCACCCAGCGCGGACCAGAGCTGTTCCACATCGTCCGGGTCGACGCCGTTGCGCACCAGGATATCCAGTGCGGCAATCTGTGTGCGGCGAATCTGCTCTTCGCGATCGACCGGGTTTTCCAGGCCGCGGCGCAAGGCCCGCTTGGTTTCGGTGTACAGCTGGCGCAACAGGCTCGCACGCCAGGAGTTCCAGAGCGTCGGGTTGGTCGCATTGATGTCGGCGACAGTCAGCACATAGAGGTAATCGAGGTGGACTTCGTCGCCGACGAACTGCGCGAAGTCATGGATGACCTGCGGGTCGGACAGGTCCTTGCGCTGTGCGGTGGTCGACATCACCAGATGGTGGCTGACCAGCCACTGGATCAGGTGCGTATCCCATTTTGGCAGATGATGGCGCACACCGAAGGCCTGGGCGTCCACGGCGCCGAGTTCGGAGTGGTCTCCGCCGCGCCCCTTGCCGATGTCGTGATACAGGCCGGCCAGATAGGCCAGTTCCGGTTTGGGCAGGCGTGCCATGAGCTTGCTGGCCAGCGGGAATTTTTCGGCCACATCGGCGTATTGCAGCCTGCGCATGTGCTTGATCAGGTTCAGCGTGTGCGCATCCACCGTATAGATGTGGAACAGGTCATGTTGCATCTGCCCGACGATATGGCCGAATTCGGGCAGGTACAGGCCCAGAATGCCGTAGCGGTTCATCCTGCGCAGGTTGCGGTGAATGCCTATTTCACACTTGAACAGTTCGATGAACAGGCTGGTATTGCGGATGTCGTTGCGGAAATCATCGTTGATCAGGTGCCGGTGTTCGCGCAGCAGGCGAATGGTATCGGCACGCACGCCCTTGATCTCCGGGTGCTGGGCCATCAGCACGAAAATCTCGATCATGGCGAACGGGGTGCGTTTGAACACGTTCGGGTTAGTGGCTTCGATATAACCGTCATGCAACTGGAAGCGCGAATTGATCGGTTGTGTGCTGCTGCCATCATCCTGAGCGAGGATGACCTCTTCAAAATGCTGGATGATCAGGTCGCTCAGCTCGGCGATGCTCATGACCACCCGGTAGTACTTCTGCATGAAGCGTTCTATGGCCAGCTTCGCATCGCTGTCCTGATAACCCAGCAGGCTGGCGATACGGCTCTGGTAATCGAACAGCAGCCGGTCTTCGGAGCGTCCGGCCAGCATGTGCAGGGCGTAGCGTACTTTCCAGAGAAACTCCTGGGAGGAGGCCAGCAGATTGTTCTCGCTTTCCAGCAGGAAGCCTTCGCCCGCCAGGGCGTGCAGGTTCAGGGTGCCGTATTGACGGCGGGCTACCCAGAGGATGGTCTGGATATCGCGCAGGCCGCCGGGTGAGCCTTTGACGTTGGGCTCAAGGTTGTATTCGGTGTCGTTGTACTTGTGATGCCGGGTCTTCTGCTCGGCGCGCTTGGCCAGGAAGAAGTCCTTGCTCGGCCACATATGCTGAGTGCTGGTGACTTCCAGCATGCGCTGGCGCAGACGTTCCGGGCCTGCGATGGTGCGGCTTTCCATCAGGTTGGTGATGACGGTCAGGTCGGCCAGGCCTTCCTGCGCGCATTCATCGACAGAGCGCACGCTTTGCCCGACTTCAAGGCCGATGTCCCACAGCAGCGTCAGAAAACGTTCTATGGATTCGCGGAAGACCTCGTGATCGGCGCTGTCCAGCAGGACCAGCAGATCGATATCCGAATAAGGGTGCAGTTCGCCGCGACCGTAGCCGCCGACGGCCAGCAGGGCAATGTCGGCGTCTTCGCTCCAGTCGAACTGATCCCAGGCCTGTTGCAGGATGTTATCCACGAACCAGGCCCGATCCTCGATGAGGCGGCGTATATTCCGGCCTTCGCGAAAGCGCTCGTCGAGCACGTCACGAGCGTTGCGGATGGCTTTCTTGAAGGCGGCGATAGGGCTTGCCTTCAAGGCCAGTTCGGCCTGGAACTGGCCGCGGTCGAACAAATCGGGATCCACCTGCGGCATGGAACAGCTTTCCTTTATCTCTAAATCTGACTGTGCGGGCTTGTGTCGGGCGAGCAGGCCTTGTCAGGCTGATGTTCGCGCGATGGTATCGTCGCTGCGCAGGGTGAAAATCTCATAGCCGTCAGCGGTTACCAGAATCGTGTGCTCCCATTGTGCCGAGAGTTTGCGATCCTTGGTAATGGCGGTCCAGCCGTCGCCGAGAATCTTGGTGTCGGCGCGACCCTGGTTGATCATCGGCTCGATGGTGAAGGTCATGCCCTCAAGCAGTTCGATACCGGTGCCAGCCTCACCATAATGCAGTACCTGCGGTTCTTCGTGAAAGACCTTGCCGATCCCGTGGCCGCAGAATTCACGAACGACGGAAAAACCGTTCTTCTCGGCGTGCTTCTGGATGACTGAGCCGATATCCCCGAGGCGCGTGCCCGGACGGACGATCTCGATGGCCTTGTACAGGCATTCCTGGGTGATCTTCGACAGGCGCTCGGCCCACTCGGGGACCTTGCCGACATGGAACATCTTGCTGGTGTCGCCGTGATAACCGTCCTTGATGACGGTGATGTCGATATTCAGGGTGTCGCCATTCTTGAGCTGCTTCTCGCCGGGAATGCCGTGGCAGACGACATGGTTGATCGAGGTGCAGATCGACTTGGGAAAGCCTTTATAGTTGAGCGGCGCCGGAATCGCCTGTTGCTCGTTGACGATGTAGTCGTGGCAGATGCGGTCCAGCTCTTCGGTGGTGACACCGGGCTTGACGTGGGGGGTGATCATTTCCAGTACTTCGGCGGCCAGGCGACCGGCGATGCGCATCTTTTCGATGTCTTCGGGAGTTTTGAGGGTCACGGTCATGCGAATTTCTCTCTGCGTGGTTGCACGCGGCCAATGCGGAAAGGGACGATTCTATCAGACACAGGCTCATGACTAGCGCTTCCTTCTATAAAGGAAATGCGGGGGAATCTGTCTGTTTTCAAAAGGATGGAGAAACAAGCGTGTGATTCGGGTTTCACTGGCTTTCCTTTTGTGATATAAAATGCGCCGCTTTCCAAGGTCCGCCCTGGAAGCATAAACCCACACACGTGTCGACACGATGACCTGGGTGCCTTTGGCGGCTCGCCACTGGTTGGTCATTGGGATACGTGGAGGCCTAACCCGACTTATCAAGGAACTATCATGTCCCAAGTCAATATGCGCGATATGCTGAAGGCCGGTGTGCACTTCGGTCACCAAACCCGTTACTGGAACCCGAAAATGGGTAAGTACATTTTCGGCGCGCGTAACAAGATTCACATCATCAACCTTGAAAAAACCCTGCCAATGTTCAACGAAGCTCTGACTTTCGTTGAGCGCCTGGCTCAGGGCAAAAACAAGATTCTGTTCGTCGGCACCAAGCGTTCCGCTGGCAAGATCGTTGCTGAAGAAGCAGCACGTTGCGGTTCGCCGTACGTCGATCACCGCTGGTTGGGCGGCATGCTGACCAACTTCAAGACCATCCGTCAGTCGATCAAACGTCTGCGCGAGCTGGAAGTACAGGCTGAAGACGGTACTTTCGCCAAGCTGACCAAGAAAGAAGCCCTGATGCGCTCCCGTGATCTGGAAAAACTGGATCGCAGCCTGGGTGGTATCAAGGACATGGGCGGTCTGCCTGACGCACTGTTCGTTATCGACGTTGATCACGAGCGCATTGCTATCACTGAAGCCAACAAGCTGGGCATCCCGGTCATCGGCGTAGTCGATACCAACAGCAGCCCGGAAGGCGTTGACTACATCATCCCAGGCAACGATGACGCAATCCGCGCTATCCAGCTGTACATGGGTTCGATGGCTGACGCTGTTATCCGTGGTCGCAACAATGTTGCTGGCGGCACCGACGTCTACGTCGAAGAAGCTCCAGCTGCAGCAGCTGTAGAAGGCTGAGTAACAGACGCTTAGCGTTTACTCAGTACGCGAAAAGGGGGCTTGGCCCCCTTTTTGCCACCTCGAAAATGATTTGTTGGCGTGACCGTGGGCTGCTTGTCATGTGTTGCTGTCACCCTGATTTTTCAAGAATTTGAACGCCCGTTTACCCCGGGTGGAATGGTTGAAAACCTATCCAAGAGGATTTTGAAATGGCAGAGATTACTGCAGCGTTGGTCAAAGAACTGCGCGAGCGTACCGGCGAAGGCATGATGGATTGCAAAAAGGCCTTGACCAAGGCTGGCGGCGACATCGAAAAAGCCATTGATGACATGCGTGCTTCCGGCGCCATCAAGGCTGCCAAGAAAGCAGGCAACGTTGCTGCTGAAGGCGCTATCGGCGTTAAAGTCGGTGCAGACGGCAAAGCTGCTGTCATCATCGAAGTCAACTCCCAGACCGACTTCCTGGCTCTGCAGGACGACTTCAAGAACTTCGTGAACAGCAGCATCGAGAAAGCTTTCGCCGAGAAGCTGACCGACGTGGCTCCGCTGATCGAAGCTCAGGAAGTAGAGCGTACTGCTCTGGTTGCCAAGGTTGGCGAGAACGTCAACATTCGCCGCCTGACCCGCATCGAAGGTGATGTGGTCAACGCTTACCTGCACGGCAACAAGATCGGTGTGGTTGTAGCTCTGAAAGGCGGCGACGCCGAGCTGGCCAAAGACATCGCCATGCACGCTGCTGCAAGCAACCCTGAATTCCTGCTGCCTTCGGAAGTTTCGGCTGAAGCGATCGAGCGCGAGAAGGGCGTCTTCCTGCAACTGAACGAAGACAAGATCAAAGGCAAGCCAGCTGAAATCGTCGAGAAAATGGTGAGCGGTCGTATCACCAAGTTCCTGGCCGAAGCCAGCCTGGTTGAGCAAGCATTCGTCAAGAACCCGGAAATCACCGTGGGTGCTCTGGCGAAGAAAGCTGGCGCTGAAATCGTATCGTTCACCTACTTCAAAGTAGGCGAAGGCATCGAGAAGCCAGTCGACAACTTCGCTGAAGAAGTTGCTGCTCAAGTAGCTGCAAGCAAGAAGTAAGACAGTTTTTCAACTGTCGCCCCAAAGAGGCTGCCCGCTCACGCGCGCGGCCTCTTTGTCAAAAAGGAAAGGGAATTTTCCCTTTGAGAATTGGTCGTCAAGGCTGCATTCTCCAGACGCTCTTGCAGCGTCAAGCTAGAGTAAGCGCAGGTCTGAAATGGCCCGCACAGATTTTTTTCAGAAAACGCCGCAGGAGAGATTCGCAATGGCTCAGCAGGGCAGTGGTTATCAGGCTCGCTATAAACGCATTCTACTCAAGCTTAGCGGCGAGGCCCTCATGGGGTCGGAAGATTTCGGTATCGACCCCAAGGTACTGGATCGCATGGCGCTGGAAGTCGGTCAACTGGTTGGCATCGGCGTTCAGGTCGGGCTGGTGATCGGCGGTGGCAACCTGTTCCGTGGTGCAGCCCTGAGTGCTGCCGGCATGGATCGGGTAACGGGCGATCACATGGGCATGCTGGCCACTGTGATGAATGCCCTTGCAATGCGTGATGCGCTGGAGCGAGCTAATATCTCGGCCATCGTGATGTCCGCCATCTCGATGATGGGTGTGACCGATCATTACGATCGTCGCAAAGCCATGCGCCACCTCAACTCCAAGGAAGTCGTCATTTTTGCTGCCGGAACCGGTAATCCGTTTTTCACTACGGATTCGGCTGCCTGCCTGCGAGCGATCGAAATCGATGCCGATGTCGTCCTCAAGGCGACCAAGGTCGATGGCGTCTACACCGCAGACCCGTTCAAGGACCCGAATGCCGAGAAGTTCGATCATCTGTCTTACGATGAAGTGCTGGATCGCAAGCTGGGTGTGATGGATCTGACGGCTATCTGTCTGTGTCGCGATCACAAGATGCCGCTGCGCGTCTTCAACATGAACAAGCCCGGCGCCCTGCTGAATATCGTACATGGCGGCGCTGAAGGAACCCTGATCGAGGAAGTTCAACAATGATCAACGAAATCAAGAAAGATGCTCAGGCGCGTATGCAGAAAAGCCTGGAATCACTGGCTCATGCATTTGGCCAGATTCGTACCGGCAAGGCTCACCCAAGCATCCTGGGTAGCGTAATGGTGCCTTACTACGGCGCTGACACCCCTTTGAGTGCTGTTGCCAACGTGACGGTCAAGGACTCCCGGACCTTACAAGTCGTGGCCTTCGAGCGCAACATGCTCGCAGCCGTCGACAAGGCGATCCAGAGTGCAGGCCTGAACCTGAACCCGACCAACCTTGGCGAGATGCTGCTGATCTCCATGCCTGCCCTGACTGAGGAAACCCGTAAGGGCTTCACCAAGCAGGCGCGCAGTGCTGCTGAAGATGCTCGCGTTGCCGTGCGCAACATTCGCCGTGATGCGTTGAGTGATCTGAAGAAGCTGGTCAAGGACAAGGAAATCAGCGAAGACGAAGAGCGTCGCGCGTCCACAGATATCCAGAAACTGACTGACAAGGCTGAGGCAGATATCGACTCGGCGACGAAGCAGAAAGAAGCAGACCTGATGGCCGTATAAGGTTCGGGGCGCTTTCATGGAAAAGACAAAACCGGCCGCATCGTCTTCGGTGCCGCGTCATGTCGCGATTATCATGGATGGTAATAATCGCTGGGCCAAGAAACGCCTGTTGCCAGGCGTTGCCGGGCACAAGGCAGGCGTTGATGCTGTGCGTGCGGTCATTGAGGTGTGTGCCGAGGCCAAGGTCGAGGTGCTGACGTTGTTCGCGTTCTCCAGCGAAAACTGGCAGCGACCGGCCGAAGAGGTCGGGGCCCTGATGGAGTTGTTCTTCACGGCCCTGCGGCGCGAAACCCGTCGCTTGAACGAGAATGGCATCAGCCTGCGCATCATTGGTGATCGCTCGCGCTTCCATCCCGAGCTTCAGGCAGCCATGCGCGAGGCGGAACTCCAGACGGCTGGCAACAGCCGTTTCGTTCTGCAGATCGCGGCCAATTACGGTGGGCAGTGGGATATCGCCCAGGCTGCCCAGCGCTTGTCTCGTGAGGTTCAGGCCGGGCATCTTCAGCCTGAAGACATCACGCCCGAACTGTTGCAGACCTGTCTGGCAACCGGCGACCTGCCGTTGCCGGATCTGTGCATTCGTACGGGTGGCGAGCACCGTATCAGTAACTTCCTGCTCTGGCAGTTGGCTTATGCCGAGCTGTATTTTTCCGACCTGTTCTGGCCGGACTTCAAACACGATGCCATGCGCGCTGCGCTGGCCGATTTCGCTTCGCGCCAACGTCGCTTCGGTAAAACCAGCGAACAGGTCGAAGCTGGAGCCCGGGTTTAATGCTGAAACAACGGATCATCACTGCACTCATTTTGCTGCCGGTTGCTCTATGCGGGTTTTTCCTGCTCAAGGGCGCTGACTTCGCACTGTTCATCGGCCTTGTCGTTGTGCTGGGTGCATGGGAGTGGGCGCGGCTGGCCGGGCTTGTGGCCCAGGGCATGCGGGTGGCTTATGCCGCTACGGTCGCGCTTCTGCTGTTCCTTATGTATCTGGTGCCGGGGCTTGCGCCCTGGGTTCTCGTCGCGGCGGTTATCTGGTGGGGGGTAGCGACCTATCTGGTCCTGACATTCCCCACTTCCAGCGATTACTGGGCGAGCGCTGCCTGCAAGCTGGTCATTGGTCTGTTGATCCTGCTGCCTGCCTGGCAAGGACTTATCCTTATCAAGCAATGGCCTCTGGGTAATTTGCTGATTCTGGCGGTCATGGTGCTGGTATGGGCTGCGGATATTGGTGCCTATTTTTCCGGCAAGGCATTTGGCAAGCGCAAGCTGGCCCCCAAGGTCAGTCCGGGGAAAAGCTGGGAAGGTGTTTATGGTGGTCTGGTGGTTACTCTGCTCATAACAGCGGGAGTAGGGCTGTCCCGTGACTGGCCGGTTTCGCAACTGATCATTGGGCTTCTGGGCGCTGCGCTCATTGTGCTGATCTCCGTGGTCGGCGATCTGACCGAAAGCATGTTCAAGCGTCAGGCCGGTATCAAGGACAGCAGTAACCTGCTGCCAGGTCATGGTGGCGTGCTGGACCGCATCGACAGCCTGACGGCTGCCATTCCTGTTTTTGCAGTGCTGCTCTGGGCTGCTGACTGGGGTGTGCTGTGAAGCCCCAACAGATTACCGTTCTGGGTGCTACGGGTTCTATCGGCCTTAGCACTCTTGACGTCGTTGCACGTCATCCGGCGCTTTATCAGGTCTTTGCGCTGACCGGCTTCAGTCGCCTGAAAGAGTTGCTGGCGTTGTGCGTCAGGCACACGCCACGTTTCGCCGTGGTTCCCACCCAGGATGTCGCTCGCAAGTTGCAGGACGATCTTGCTGCTGCCGGGCTCGATACCCGTGTGCTGGTGGGGGAGGGTGGTCTGTGTGAAGTGGCTGCGCATCCTCAGGTCGATGCTGTCATGGCTGCCATTGTCGGTGCCGCCGGTCTGCGGCCGACACTGGCGGCAGTCGAGGCGGGCAAGAAAGTCCTGCTGGCGAACAAGGAGGCACTGGTCATGTCCGGTGCCTTGTTCATGCAGGCTGTCCGGCAAAGTGGTGCTGTGCTGTTGCCCATCGACAGCGAGCACAATGCGATCTTTCAGTGCCTGCCGGTCGATTTTTCCCGTGGCCTGAGTGCTGTAGGCGTAAGACGTATCCTGCTGACCGCGTCGGGTGGGCCGTTTCGCAAGACGCCTCTGGCGCAATTGCATGACGTCACGCCTGAGCAGGCTTGCGCTCACCCGGTATGGTCGATGGGGCGCAAGATTTCCGTGGACTCGGCCACCATGATGAACAAGGGGTTGGAGCTGATCGAGGCCTGCTGGCTGTTCGATGCTCGCCCGGCCCAGGTTGAAGTCGTCATTCATCCCCAGAGCGTGATTCACTCGATGGTGGATTATGTGGATGGTTCGGTACTGGCGCAGCTTGGCAATCCGGACATGCGTACACCTATCGCCAATGCGCTGGCCTGGCCTGCGCGCATGGATTCTGGGGTTTCTCCGCTGGATCTTTTCCGTATCGGTCAGCTGGATTTCGAGGAGCCCGACGAAGAGCGCTTCCCGTGCCTGCGTCTGGCCCGGCAGGCTGCGGAGGCAGGAGGCAGTGCTCCCGCCATGCTCAATGCTGCCAATGAAGTGGCCGTCGCGGCATTTCTCGAGCGACGCATTGGTTATCTGGAAATCGCGGGTATGATCGACGAAGTACTGAATCTTGAGCCTGCCGTCGCTGTCGAAGAGCTCGATGCGGTCTTTGCGGCAGATGCAAAAGCGCGTGTTCTGGCAGGGCTTTGGCTGGAACGAAACGGACGATAACTGAACATGGATGATGGGGTTGATGTGATGTATCGGGAGCAGGCTGGTGTGGCTGCGATGATAAACACAGTTGCCGGCATCCCGGCACCCGGAGATGGTTGATGAGCGCGCTATATATGATCATTGGCACCCTGATTGCCCTGGGTGTTCTGGTTACCTTTCACGAATTCGGTCACTTCTGGGTGGCCCGGCGTTGTGGTGTCAAGGTCCTCCGCTTTTCGGTGGGCTTCGGCACGCCGCTGATTCGCTGGCATGACCGCCATGGCACCGAGTTTGTCGTGGCGGCGATTCCCCTGGGTGGTTACGTCAAGATGCTCGATGAGCGTGAAGGCGATGTACCACCGCATCTGGCTGATCAGTCTTTCAACCGCAAGACGGTGTATCAGCGCATTGCAATCGTCATTGCCGGCCCGGCAGCCAACTTTCTGCTGGCCATCGTGTTCTTCTGGGCGTTGGCCATGCTGGGCAGCCAGCAGGTCCGGCCGGTCATCGGCGCCGTAGAGGCGGGAAGCATTGCGCAGCAGGCAGGCCTGAGCGCTGGCCAGGAAATTGTTTCTGTAGACGGCGAGGCAACTTCGGGCTGGTCTGCCGTCAACCTGCAACTGGTTCGTCGCCTGGGCGAGAGCGGCACCATTGCCTTGAAGGTTCGCGATCAGGGCTCGACGGTCGATACCGCGCACAGCCTGACGCTGGACAACTGGCTCAAGGGTGCCGAAGAGCCCGATCCGATCCGCTCCCTGGGGATTCGTCCATGGCGTCCTGCGCTGGCGCCGGTGCTGGCGGAACTCGATCCAAAAGGCCCTGCGCAAGCGGCAGGCCTGAAGACCGGTGATCTGCTGCTGGCAGTCGATGGCAAGCCTCTCAACGAATGGCAGCAGGTCGTCGACTGGGTACGTGAGCGTCCTGATGCAAGGATCTCGCTGCGTATCGAACGTGATGGTGCGCAGCTCGACGTTCCGCTGACTCTGGCGGTGCGTGGTGAAGGCAAGGCTGCAACCGGTTATCTGGGGGCGGGTGTAAAGGGTGCCGACTGGCCACCTGAGATGTTGCGTGAAGTCAGCTATGGTCCTTTTGCCGCTGTGGCAGAGGGTGCCAGGCGCACTTGGAACATGAGCGTGCTGACACTGGATTCGCTCAGGAAAATGTTGTTCGGCGAGCTCTCGGTAAAAAACTTGAGTGGACCGATAACCATTGCTAAAGTGGCGGGCGCTTCAGCCCAGTCGGGCATTGGCGATTTCCTGAACTTCCTCGCTTATCTGAGCATAAGCCTGGGGGTTCTGAATCTATTGCCGATCCCTGTGCTTGATGGGGGGCATTTGCTGTTTTATCTGATCGAGTGGGCACGTGGTCGCCCCCTTTCGGAAAAGGTACAAGGTTGGGGAGTTCAGATCGGTATCAGTCTGGTGGTGGGCGTCATGTTGCTCGCGCTGGTCAACGATCTGGGACGACTGTAAGTCCTTGCTGTATTGCGAAATCTGCCGCATTTTGCGGCAGTTTGTTTATTGCCAGTTGGAATAAGAAAGGACTTCATGAAACGTCTGCTGCTAACTGCGGTTCTTGCCGTACTGATGATCGCCGAAGTTCACGCCGAGTCCTTCACCATCTCCGATATCCGTGTCAACGGCCTGCAGCGGGTGTCCGCCGGTAGCGTCTTTGGTGCGTTGCCGCTCAACGTGGGCGAGCAGGCGGATGATGGTCGTCTGGTTGACGCTACTCGTGCGTTGTTCAAAACCGGTTTCTTTCAAGATATCCAGCTGGGACGTGATGGCAATGTTCTTGTCATTACTGTCGTTGAGCGTCCTTCCGTTGCGAGCATCGAAATCGAGGGCAACAAGGCGATTTCTACCGAAGACCTGATGAAAGGGCTGAAACAGTCCGGTCTGGCCGAAGGTGAGATCTTCCAGCGTGCGACCCTTGAAGGTGTGCGTAACGAGTTGCAACGCCAGTACGTTGCACAAGGCCGTTACTCTGCCGAGGTTGCTGCCGAGGTCGTGCCTCAGCCGCGCAACCGTGTCGGTCTGAAGATCAACATCAATGAAGGCACCGTTGCTGCCATTCAGCACATCAACGTGGTGGGTAACTCGGTTTTCCCCGATGAAGACCTGATCGACCTGTTCGAGCTCAAGACCACCAACTGGCTTTCCTTCTTCAAGAACGACGACAAGTACGCCCGTGAAAAACTCTCCGGCGACCTTGAGCGTCTGCGTTCCTATTACCTGGACCGCGGCTATATCAATATGGATATCGCCTCGACCCAGGTTTCGATCACGCCTGACAAGAAGAACGTGTACATCACGGTCAACGTCAATGAAGGCGAAAAATACAGCGTCAAGTCGGTCAAGCTCAGCGGTGACCTGAAAGTGCCTGAAGATCAGGTTGAGTCCCTGTTGCTGATTCAGCCGGGCCAGGTGTTCTCGCGCAAGGTCATGACCACGACTTCCGAGTTGATCACCCGTCGTCTGGGTAACGAAGGCTATACCTTCGCCAACGTCAACGGCGTACCGACTCCGAACGACCAGGACCATACCGTAGACATCACTTTCGTGGTCGATCCGGGCAAGCGTGCCTACGTCAACCGTATCAACTTCCGTGGCAACACCAAGTCTGCGGACGAAGTGCTGCGTCGCGAAATGCGTCAGATGGAAGGTGGCTGGGCTTCGACCTACCTGATCGACCAGTCGAAAACCCGTCTGGACCGCCTGGGCTTCTTCAAGGAAGTGAACGTCGAAACGCCAGCTGTTCCGGGCACCGACGATCAGGTGGACGTCAACTACGCCGTGGAAGAGCAGGCTTCCGGTTCGATCACCGCCAGTGTCGGTTTCGCACAGAGCGCCGGTCTGATCCTCGGTGGTTCCATCAGCCAGAACAACTTCCTGGGTACAGGTAACCGCGTCAGCATTGGCCTGACCCGCAGCGAATACCAGAGCCGTTACAATTTCAGCTATGTCGATCCGTACTGGACCGCAGATGGCGTGAGCCTGGGCTACAGCGCCTTCTACCGCACCACCAACTATGACGACCTCGATGTCGACGTGGCGAGCTATGCAGTAGACAGCCTGGGTGCCGGTATCAACCTGGGCTACCCGATCAGCGAGACTTCGCGTCTGACCTACGGCCTGAACGTTCAGCAGGACAAACTCAAGACCGGTACCTACACCGTTGAGGAAATCTTCAATTTTATTGATAGAGAAGGCGACAGCTTCCTGAACTTCAAGGGGTCAGTAGGCTGGTCCGAGTCCACCCTGAACAAAGGTGTACTGGCAACCCGTGGTCACTCGCAAAGCCTTGTGTTTGAAACCACCTTGCCGGGCAGTGACCTGTCGTTCTACAAACTGGACTACCGCGCACAGTATTTCCACCCGATCACCGATAACTACACCCTGCGTCTGCACACCGAGCTGGGTTATGGTGACGGCTACGGTTCGACCTCCGGTCTGCCGTTCTATGAAAACTACTATGCCGGCGGTTTCAACTCGGTTCGTGGCTTCAAGGACAGCACCCTGGGTCCTCGCAGCACACCTAGCATTGGCGCAGCCAACGGTGGTCGTCCTGGCACTATTGAGGACCCGGATCAGGACCCTCTGCCATTCGGTGGCAACGTTCTGGTCCAGGGTGGCGTAGAGGTCATGTTCCCTCTGCCGTTCATCAAGGATCAGCGTTCCCTGCGTACTTCCCTGTTCTGGGACGTGGGTAACGTGTTTGACTCAAATTGCGATTCCAGCAGAACGCTCAATGGTCAAAGAGTCGAGTGTAACAACGTAGACTTTTCCGGTATGGCCAGCTCTGTTGGTGTTGGCGTCACCTGGATCACTGCTCTCGGTCCTCTGAGCTTCGCACTGGCCATGCCGGTCAAGAAGCCAGACAACGATGCAGAAACTCAGGTTTTCCAATTCTCCCTGGGCCAGACGTTCTAAGCGTCTGATCCTTGATAACGAAACGAATTCTGTAGGAGTGTATTGTGCGTAAGTTGACTCAATTGGTAATGCTGGCAACCGTTCTTGTCGCTGGCCCTGCATTTGCGGACATGAAAATCGCTGTTCTGAACTATCAGATGGCGTTGCTGGAATCCGATGCTGCGAAGAAATACGCTGTGGATGCCGAAAAGAAATTCGGTCCGCAACTGACCAAACTGAAAACCCTGGAAAGCAGCGCCAAGGGCATCCAGGATCGCTTGGTAAGTGGTGGCGACAAGATGGCTCAGCCTGAGCGCGAGCGTCTGGAGCTTGAATTCAAGCAAAAGGCCCGTGATTTCCAGTTCCAGTCCAAGGAGCTGAACGAAGCCAAGGCTGTTGCTGACCGTGAAATGCTCAAGCAACTCAAGCCAAAGCTGGATCAGGCAGTGGAAGAAGTCATCAAGAAAGGCGGCTTTGACCTGGTATTCGAGCGCGGTGCAGTGATTGATGTCAAACCACAGTATGACGTCACTCGCCAGGTCATCGAGCGCATGAATCAGCTGAAGTAACCCATGAGCACAATCATCAAGCTCGGCCAGTTGGCCGAGTTCCTTGGCGCCACGCTACGTGGCGACAAGGACAAGAACATTACGGGGCTGGCCACTTTACAAGAGGCCGGCCCTGATCAGATCAGTTTCCTGGCAAATCCCCAGTATCGTAAGTTCCTTGTGGATGCCAAGGCGGCTGCCGTGTTGCTCAAGCCTGCAGATGCCGAAGGCTACGCTGGCGATGCCTTGCTGGTGCCGGACCCGTATCTGGCCTATGCCCGAATCTCCCATCTGTTCGATCCCAAGCCCAAGACTGTTGCCGGTGTTCATGCCACGGCTGTCATCGCTGATGACGCCCAGGTAGACCCGACCGCCAGTATCGGTGCCTATGCGGTGATCGAAAGCGGTGCGCGCATTGGTGCGAACGTGACCATCGGCGCTCATTGCTTCATCGGTGCTCGTTGCGAGATTGGTGAGGGCGGCTGGCTCGCTCCTCGCGTGACGCTTTATCACGATGTTCGCATTGGCAAGCGTGTGGTCATTCAGTCGGGTGCAGTGCTCGGCGGGGAAGGCTTCGGTTTTGCCAACGAGAAGGGTGTCTGGCAAAAGATTGCGCAGATTGGCGGTGTCACCATCGGTGATGACGTAGAAATCGGCGTCAATACGGCAATCGATCGTGGTGCCCTGGCTGATACCCGCATCGGTAATGGCGTCAAGCTCGACAACCAGATCCAGATTGCCCACAACGTCCAGATCGGCGATCACACTGCCATGGCAGCCTGTGTCGGTATTTCGGGAAGCACGAAAATCGGCAAGCATTGCATGCTGGCCGGTGGCGTCGGGCTTGTGGGGCATATCGAGATATGTGATGGCGTTTTCATCACCGGTATGACTATGGTTACCCATTCCATTACCGAGCCTGGCTCCTATTCTTCCGGTACCGCCATGCAGCCTGCTGCCGAATGGCGCAAGAGCGCAGCCCGGATTCGCAAGCTCGATGACATGGCGCGGCGACTTCAGAAGCTGGAAAAGATCGTAGAGACAGTGACCTGTAACGGTAATGTTTCATCTGATGGCTGATACCTTTTTCATATCAAGCGATCACAGTCGATAAACTGCCATCCTTGATGCAGAGGAGTGTTGCGTAGTAGCGACGCACTCCCAATCTTTACTACAGGCTTCCCCTCGAAATGATGGACATCAAAGAAATTCGCGAATACCTGCCTCATCGTTACCCGTTCCTGCTGGTGGACCGTGTGACGGAGCTGGATATCGAGAATAAAAGAATTCGCGCCTACAAGAATGTCAGTGTCAACGAGCCTTTTTTCAACGGCCATTTTCCTGATCATCCAATCATGCCGGGTGTTCTGATCATCGAAGCGATGGCTCAGGCCGCAGGTATCCTGGCATTCAAGCTGCTCGACTCGAAACCGGCAGACGGCACGCTTTACTATTTCGTGGGTTCGGACAAGCTGCGCTTCCGTCAGCCGGTGCTTCCGGGCGACCAACTGGTTCTTGAGGCCAGGTTCCTGAGCAGCAAGCGCCAGATCTGGAAGTTTGAATGTCAGGCCTCGGTCGACGGTAAACCTGTATGCTCCGCAGAAATCATTTGTGCGGAACGCAAGCTATGAGTTTGATTGACCCTCGCGCAATCATCGATCCGACGGCCATCCTGGCCGATGATGTTGAGGTCGGCCCCTGGTCGATCATCGGAGCCGATGTGGAAATTGGCGAGGGTACGGTTATTGGTCCGCATGTCATCCTCAAGGGGCCGACGCGGATTGGTAAGCACAATCGCATCTACCAGTTTTCCTCTGTAGGGGAAGACACGCCCGATCTCAAGTACAAGGGTGAAGCGACTCGTCTGGTGATCGGTGATCACAACGTTATTCGCGAAGGGGTGACCATTCACCGCGGGACCATTCAGGATCGCGCTGAAACCACTCTGGGTGACCATAACCTGATCATGGCCTATGCCCATATCGGGCATGACAGCGTCATCGGCAATCACTGCATTCTGGTCAACAACACTGCACTTGCCGGGCATGTGCATGTGGATGACTGGGCGATCCTTTCCGGATTCACCCTGGTTCATCAGTTCTGTCATATCGGTGCCCACAGCTTTTCAGGTATGGGGACGGCGATTGGCAAGGATGTTCCGGCCTTTGTCACCGTGTTTGGCAACCCTGCCGAAGCGCGCAGCATGAACTTCGAGGGCATGCGTCGTCGTGGTTTCTCCGAGGATGCGATTCATGCTTTGCGCAAGGCCTACAAGACGGTCTATCGCCAGGGGCTGACAGTGGATCAGGCGATTGTCGAGCTGGCCGAGCCAGCCGCGTTGTTTCCTGAGGTCGCGATCTTCCTCCAGTCAATCCAGACTTCGACCCGCGGCATTACCCGCTGACCATGGCTGGCTTACTACGCATTGCGCTGGTTGCTGGAGAGGCATCCGGCGACATTCTTGGTTCGGGACTGATGCGTGCCATCAAGGCGCGCCATCCCGATGTCGAGTTCATCGGTGTCGGTGGGCCGTTGATGGAAGCCGAGGGCATGGTCTCCAGCTTCCCTATGGAACGCCTGTCGGTCATGGGGCTGGTGGAAGTGCTTGGCCGTCTGCGAGAGTTGCTGGCCCGACGCAAGCTGCTGGTTCAGACGCTCATCGAAGAAAAGCCTGATGTATTCATCGGCATCGATGCACCTGATTTCACGCTCAATATCGAACTCCAGCTACGGCGTGCCGGGATCAAGACCGTGCATTACGTCAGCCCTTCGGTATGGGCCTGGCGGCAGAAGCGTGTCCTGAAGATTCGTGAAGGCTGCGATCTGATGTTGACCCTTCTGCCGTTTGAAGCCCGTTTCTATGAAGAGAAGGGCGTGCCGGTACGTTTTGTCGGGCATCCTCTGGCCGATACGATCCCTCTTGAGTCCGATCGTCCGGCTGCCCGCGCCGAACTTGGCCTGGGTGACGGCCCGGTGGTTGCGCTTATGCCCGGCAGTCGTGGCGGTGAAGTCGGTCGCCTGGGAAGCCTGTTCTTCGAGACTGCCGAACGTCTTCTGGCCCAGCGTCCCGATTTACGTTTCGTCCTGCCTTGCGCGAGCCCTCAGCGGCGGGCGCAGGTCGAGCAATTGCTGCAAGGCCGTGATCTGCCTGTCACGCTGCTCGATGGCGGCTCCCATACCGCATTGGCGGCCTGCGATGCGGTACTTATCGCTTCCGGTACCGCGACTCTGGAAGCCTTGTTGTACAAGCGGCCGATGGTGGTTGCCTACCGTCTGGCGCCGCTGACTTTCTGGATACTCAAGCGGCTGGTCAAAAGTCCTTACGTTTCCCTGCCGAACCTGCTGGCTCAGCGTCTGCTGGTGCCTGAGTTGTTGCAGGATGCCGCAACCCCCGAGGCGCTGGCCCGGACGTTGCTGCCGCTGCTCGACAATGGGCAGGTGCAGACCGAGGGCTTTGATGAAATTCACCGTATCCTGCGCCGTGACGCCTCCAATCAGGCTGCCGATGCGGTACTGAGCCTGCTTGGCCATTCGCCTTCACTGTGAGTTCTCGATCAATGCAAATAGGTTTGGATTTCAATCTGGTCGAGGATCTGGTTGCGGGTGTCGACGAAGTCGGCCGTGGTCCGCTGTGCGGCGACGTGGTGACGGCGGCAGTCATCCTCGATCCTGCCCGTCCGATACTGGGCCTCAATGACTCCAAGAAACTCACCGAAGCCCGTCGCGAGAAGCTTTACGACGAGATTCGCGAGAAAGCCCTGTGCTGGTTCATTGCCCGGGCCGAAGTCCACGAAATCGACGAGCTTAATATCCTGCATGCGACCATGCTGGCCATGAAGCGGGCAGTGGAAGGTCTGAGCATCACGCCCAGGCTGGCGCTGATCGATGGCAATCGTTGCCCGAAATTATCGGTCCCCTGTGCGCCAGTGGTTCAGGGCGATGCAAAAGTGCCGGCTATTGCCGCTGCATCGATTCTGGCCAAAGTCACCCGTGATCGCGAAATGGCCGCTTTCGAGCTGATGTATCCCGGTTATGGCATGGGCGGGCACAAAGGCTATCCAACACCGGTTCATCTGGAAGCCCTGGCCCGCCTTGGGCCGACGCCGATTCACCGGCGCTCCTTCGGGCCGGTTCGTGCCGCCTGGGAAGCGCGTGAAGTCTTGTCGAGCGCTTCGTCCTTGCGCCCGAACGGGTTTTTGCAGGACTGACGTATCGGCCAAGGCTCGCTACAATCCTGACCTTCGTTTTTTGTGTTTTCGCGCTATAGGATCACCATGCCGGCTTCTTTCGTTCATCTACGCCTGCACACCGAATACTCACTGGTCGATGGTCTGGTCCGGGTCAAGCCACTGATCAAGGCTCTGACCGGCATGAATATGCCTGCCGTGGCGGTGACCGATCAGAACAACATGTGTTCGCTGGTCAAGTTCTACAAAGCGGCGCAGGGCGCCGGGATCAAGCCGATCTGTGGTGCCGACCTGTGGCTGGCAGGCAGGGACGAAGATGCCCAGCTCAGCCGTATCAGCCTGTTGGTGATGAATCCCCAGGGCTATCGCAACCTGACCGAACTGATTTCCCGAGGCTTTATCGAAGGTCAGCGCAACGGGCTGATCATCGTCGAACGTGAATGGGTTGCCGAAGCCAATGAAGGGCTGATTGCCCTGTCGGCCGCCAAAGAGGGTGAGATCGGCATGGCTCTGCTCGGCGGTAATCCGGGCGAGGCTGATGAGTTGCTGCGCTGGTGGATGACGGTGTTTCCCGACCGCTTCTACGTCGAGTTGCAGCGCACCAACCGCACCAACGATGAAGAGCATCTGCATGCTGCCGTTGCTCTGGCCGATCGTCACGGCGCACCACTGGTTGCGACCAACGATGTGCGCTTCATCAAACAGACTGATTTCGAAGCGCACGAAACCCGCGTATGCATTGGCGAAGGCCGGGCGCTGGATGATCCGCGTCGTTCGCACAACTACAGCGATCAGCAGTATCTGAAAAGCCCCGAGGAAATGACCGAGCTGTTCAGCGACCTGCCCGAAGCGCTGGAAAACACCGTAGAAATCGCCAAACGCTGCAATATCGACGTCAAGCTGGGCACGCACTTCCTGCCCAACTTCCCGATTCCCGATGGCATGACCATCGACGAGTATTTCCGCAAGGTGTCGTTCGAGGGGCTGGAAGAGCGTCTGGCTGTTCTGCTCCCCAGGGACACGACCGAAGATTATGAAGCCAAGCGCCAGGTCTATGTCGACCGGCTGAATTTCGAGCTGGATATCATTATCCAGATGGGGTTCCCCGGTTACTTCCTGATCGTTATGGACTTTATCCAGTGGGCCAAGAACAACGGCGTGCCGGTTGGTCCGGGACGTGGGTCGGGTGCCGGGTCGCTGGTGGCTTATGTGCAGAAGATCACGGACCTCGACCCGCTGGAATACGACCTGCTGTTCGAGCGCTTCCTCAACCCGGAACGGGTATCGATGCCCGACTTCGACGTCGACTTCTGCATGGATGGTCGCGACCGGGTGATCGACTATGTGGCCGAGAAATATGGCCGCAATGCAGTAAGCCAGATCATTACCTTCGGTTCCATGGCCGCCAAGGCTGTGGTGCGTGACGTGGCGCGGGTGCAGGGCAAGTCCTACGGCCTGGCTGATCGTCTGTCGAAAATGATTCCGTTTGAAGTCGGCATGACACTGGAGAAAGCTTTCGAGCAGGAAGAGATCCTGCGCGACTTCCTCAAGGTCGATGAAGAAGCGGCTGAAATCTGGGAGATGGCCCTCAAGCTTGAAGGCGTTGTGCGTAACGTCGGCAAGCACGCCGGGGGCGTGGTTATTGCACCGACCAAGCTGACCGACTTCTCGCCGATCTATTGCGACGAGGCGGGCGACGGTCTGGTAACCCAGTTCGACAAGGACGATGTCGAGGCTGCGGGGCTGGTGAAGTTCGACTTCCTCGGTCTGCGGACCCTGACCATCATCGACTGGGCGCTCAAGACCATCAACCGTGACCGCGCCAAGGTCAACGAAGAGCCGCTGGACATCGCTTTCATCCCGCTCGATGACATGCCGACCTACCAGCTGTTGCAGCGGGCAGAGACCACTGCGGTATTCCAGCTTGAATCCCGCGGCATGAAAGAGCTGATCAAGAAGCTCAAGCCCGACTGCCTGGAAGACTTGATCGCACTGGTGGCCCTGTTCCGTCCGGGGCCTTTGCAGTCCGGGATGGTGGATGACTTCATCAACCGTAAACACGGTCGTGCGGAGTTGTCCTACCCCCACGTCGATTACCAGTATGAAGGCCTCAAGCCGGTACTGGCGCCCACCTACGGCATCATCCTGTATCAGGAACAGGTGATGCAGATCGCTCAGGTCATGGCGGGTTATACCCTCGGTGGTGCAGACATGCTGCGTCGTGCGATGGGTAAGAAGAAACCCGAGGAAATGGCCAAGCAGCGCGGCGGCTTCATTGAAGGTTGCAAGACCAACAATATCGACCCGGACCTTGCGGGTAACATTTTCGACCTGGTGGAAAAATTCGCCGGTTACGGTTTCAACAAGTCCCACTCCGCTGCCTACGGCCTTGTATCGTATCAGACCGCATGGCTGAAGACCCACTACCCGGCGCCTTTCATGGCGGCCGTGTTGTCTGCGGATATGCACAACACCGACAAGGTCGTGACCTTGATCGAAGAAGTGCGGACCATGAAATTGCGCCTCGATGCGCCGGACGTGAACATTTCGGAGTTCAAGTTCACGGTCAGCGACGATGGCCGGATTCTGTACGGGCTGGGTGCGATCAAGGGCGTGGGTGAAGGGCCGGTCGAGGCCATTACCGAGGCCCGTGCGGCGGGGCCGTTCAAGGACCTGTTCGATTTCTGTGCTCGCGTCGACCTCAAGCGCGTCAACAAGCGGACTCTGGACGGCCTGATTCGCAGTGGTGCGCTGGATCGTCTCGGTCCCTATTTCGAGCAGGAACCCAAGGCCTATCAGGCCAATATCGATCGTAACCGTTCGGTGTTGCTGGCGGCCCTCGAAGAGGCGATACAGGCTGCCGAGCAGACTGCGCGCAGCCGTGACAGCGGGCACTCGGACCTGTTCGGCGGCCTGTTCGTCGAAGAAGATGCCGATGTCTATGCCAACCATCGCAAGACCCGCGAGCTTAGCCTCAAGGACCGGTTGCGTGGCGAGAAGGAAACCCTGGGGCTTTACCTGACCGGGCATCCTATCGATGAATACGAAGGCGAGATTCGACGTTTCGCCCGCCAGCGGATCATCGACCTCAAGCCGGCACGCGATACTCAGACGATAGCGGGGCTGATCATTGCCCTGCGGGTCATGAAGAACAAGAAGGGCGACAAGATGGGGTTCATTACCCTGGACGACCGCTCTGCGCGTATTGAAGCTTCACTGTTCGCCGAAGCGTTCCATTCGGCGCAATCGCTTTTGCAGACCGATGCTATGGTGGTAGTCGAAGGCGAAATCAGCAATGACGATTTTTCCGGTGGTCTGCGCCTGCGTGCCAAGCGGGTCATGAGCATCGAGGATGCGCGTACTAACCTGGCAGAAAGCCTGCGCCTGACCGTGCATTGCGATGCGCTCAAGGGCGACCGGCTGCGCTGGCTCGGTGATCTGTGCAAGCGTCACCGGGGAGCGTGCCCTATCACGCTGGACTACACGGGGCCTGATGCCAAGGCATTATTGCAGTTTGGCGAGGAGTGGCGAATTGATCCGGCAGATAGCTTGATTCAAGCTCTGCGTGACCAGTTCGGACGTGAGAACGTCTTTCTCCAGTATCGCTGAACGACTAGGCTCAGCCTGAACTTTTAATCTCGACCGGAATGCGCCCTTTCCACGGAGCAGGGCGCTGACGGACAACCGGCCGGCCTCTTGGCCGTCGACCCAAGACGGATGCCTATGAACCCGAATTTTCTTGATTTCGAACAGCCTATCGCTGACTTGCAAGCCAAGATCGAAGAACTGCGCTTGGTCGGTAATGACAACTCGCTGAACATCAGCGATGAAATCTCCCGGCTGCAAGACAAGAGCAATACGCTCACCGAAAGCATTTTCGGAAATCTGACCAGTTGGCAGATTGCGCGTATGGCGCGTCACCCACGTCGTCCTTACACCCTGGACTACATCGAACACATCTTCACCGAGTTCGATGAGTTGCACGGTGATCGTCACTTCTCCGATGACGCTGCCATTGTTGGTGGTATTGCTCGCCTGGAAGACCAGCCTGTCATGGTGATCGGTCACCAGAAAGGCCGTGAAGTCCGTGAAAAGGTGCGCCGCAACTTCGGTATGCCGCGTCCTGAAGGCTATCGCAAGGCCTGCCGTCTGATGGAAATGGCCGAGCGTTTCAAGATGCCGATCCTGACCTTCATCGACACACCGGGTGCCTATCCGGGCATCGACGCCGAAGAGCGCAACCAGAGCGAAGCCATTGCCTGGAACCTGCGTGTCATGGCGCGTCTGAAGACGCCGATCATCGCTACCGTTATCGGTGAAGGCGGTTCCGGTGGTGCGCTGGCCATTGGTGTCTGCGACCAGTTGAACATGCTGCAATATTCGACCTATGCGGTTATTTCCCCGGAAGGCTGTGCGTCGATCCTGTGGAAGACTGCCGAGAAGGCTCCGGATGCTGCCGAGGCCATGGGCATCACCGCTGAGCGCCTGAAAGGCCTGGGTATCGTTGATAAAGTGATCAGCGAGCCTCTGGGCGGCGCGCACCGCGACCCGGCTGCTGCGTCTGCCACCATTCGTGCAGAGTTGAGCAGCCAGTTGGCGATGCTCAAGAAGCTGGATAACGATGCCCTGTTGGCACGTCGTTATGAGCGCCTGATGAGCTACGGCCTCTGATATAGCGTTGCTTTCTTTGCGGATGAATCCGCTCCTGTTTCCCGCAGGAGCGAATTCATTCGCGAAAAGCGTCGTATCGGGAATGCTGCTCTTTCGCGGATAAATCCGCTCCTACAGGGCTGCGACCTTTCTGTGTACAAGCATGACGGTCACGATCTCCCCGCCAGACTGCTTCAAGTCCTGGCCCCCTGGCGTCACGCGCCTGTCTGGCATGTCGGTTTCTCCGGCGGTCTGGATTCCACTGTATTGCTGCATCTGCTGGCTGAACTCGCCACGCGCGCGAACTTGCCGCCACTTAATGCCATTCATGTTCACCACGGCCTGCAAGAGGCTGCCGATGTGTGGCCGGAGCATTGTCGGCAAGTGTGCCTGAAACTGGGCGTTCCCTTTCAGAGTGTGGCGGTGCAGGTGAAGCCTGGCGCAAGCATCGAGCAGGCGGCCCGTGAGGCACGCTATGCCGCTTTCATTGAGTTACTGGGCGAGGGCGATCTGTTGCTGACGGCGCAGCATCGTGACGATCAGGCCGAAACATTGATGTTTCGTCTGTTGCGAGGTGCCGGTGTTCGGGGGCTTGCCTGCATGCCGTTGCATCGGGCCGTCGGTAAAGGGCAGATGTTGCGGCCGCTGCTGTCGGTTTCCCGTGCCGAACTGGAAGGCTATGCGCAACAGCATGGCCTGAGCTGGGTTGAAGATCCGAGTAACGAGGATCAGCAACTCTCCCGAAATTTCCTGCGCAAGCAGGTCATGCCGTTGCTGGCTTCGCGCTGGCCGCAAGTGTCCACGAGTATGGCGCGTACCGCCGAGCATATGGGTGAGGCGGAGCAGTTGCTGGGAGAGCTGGCGGAGCAGGATCTGGCCAGTGCCCGGCCAACCACATCCTTTGCGTGGCTGGGTATGCCGGTATTGGCCCTGGGGCCTCTGGCCGATTTGTCCGTCGCCCGGCAGCGCAATGCGCTTCGCCACTGGCTTGCGCCGCTGACTCGTCTGCCGGATACCGATCACTGGGCTGGCTGGGAAACCTTGTGCAATGCGGCGGAAGGCGCACGACCCTCATGGCGACTGGCCGACGGTGAGTTGCATCGGGCCGAAGGGCATATCTGGTGGCTGTCGGGGAGCTGGTTGCAATCTCCTGAGGCGATGCCGCTCTGGTTTGATGCATCCGGTTCATTGAGTCTGCCCGGTAACGGTCACGTCAGTATCGAAGGCGACAGCCCCCTTGGTCCTCTGCAGATCCGCTATCGCCAGGGCGGTGAAATCATGCAGCTACAAGGCCGTGGCCATCGCGATCTCAAGCGCTTGCTCAATGAACGTGGCGTGCCGCTGTTCGTGCGCGGCAGATTGCCGCTGCTCTATCGTAATGATCAATTGTTGGCCGTCGCCAACCTGCCGGGGCTGGACGGCGCGTCCCATGGAAACTGGCGATTGCACTGGATTGCACCGACGAGCGACCAATGTTTGAGCTGAAAGGCCCTTTCAGGTAGACTACGCTCCCTTCTTGATACAGCTTCTGTTGGCTCTTTTGAACCAACGCAAGTTGCCGGTTACCAACCAGTGTTTACTGGGCGATTCTTAAAATGTGGCGCCAATGGACAAGCTTCTGGCATGTCGGTTCAAACGCAGCAGTTTCGGGAGTGCACCGTGAATTTTGTCGGTAATCGGGGGCTTCGGCCTTCCTTCGCTTTCCCCGGCGGCTCTGACCGCTTTAACGCAGACTTCTAGGGTTTTTCATGACGCGCTACATCTTCGTCACGGGCGGTGTTGTTTCTTCATTGGGGAAAGGCATTGCCTCGGCTTCATTGGCGGCCATCCTGGAGGCGAGGGGACTTAAGGTCACCATGCTCAAGCTGGACCCCTACATCAACGTGGACCCAGGGACCATGAGTCCTTTCCAGCACGGTGAAGTGTTCGTTACCCACGACGGCGCCGAAACCGACCTGGACCTTGGCCACTATGAGCGGTTCATCCGCACTACCATGACCCAGAACAACAACTTCACCACTGGCCGTGTGTACGAACACGTCCTGCGCAAAGAGCGCCGTGGTGATTATCTGGGCGCGACCATTCAGGTCATTCCGCACATCACCGACGAAATCAAGCGCCGTATCATCAAGGGCGCCGGTGATGCCGACGTCGCGCTGGTCGAGATCGGCGGCACCGTGGGTGACATCGAATCGCAACCTTTCCTGGAAGCCATCCGCCAGTTGCGCGTCGAGATCGGTGCCAAGCGCGCCATGTTGATGCACCTGACGCTGGTTCCCTACATCGCCACTGCCGGCGAAACCAAGACCAAGCCGACCCAGCACTCGGTCAAGGAACTGCGCTCCATCGGCCTGCAGCCTGACGTGCTGATCTGCCGCTCCGACCATCACGTCGATGTGTCCTCGCGTCGCAAGATCGCGCTGTTCACCAACGTTGAAGAGCGTGCGGTCATTTCCCTGGAAGACGCCGACACCATCTACAAGATCCCGGGCATGCTGCACGCCCAGGGCCTGGACGATTTCGTCGTCGAGCGTTTCGGCCTGCAATGCAACGGTGCCGACCTGTCCGAATGGGACAAGGTGGTCGATGCCAAGCTCAACCCGGAGCACGAAGTCACCATCGCGATGGTCGGCAAGTACATGGAACTGCTCGACGCCTACAAGTCGTTGATCGAAGCCATGAGCCACGCCGGTATCACCAACCGCACCAAGGTCAACCTGCGTTACATCGACTCCGAAGACATCGAGAACCAGGGCACCAGCCTGCTCGAAGGCGTGGACGCGATTCTGGTTCCTGGCGGTTTCGGTCTGCGTGGTGTCGAAGGCAAGATCACTGCCGTGCAGTTCGCTCGCGAGAACAAGGTTCCTTACCTGGGTATCTGCCTGGGCATGCAAGTGGCCGTCATCGAGTTCGCCCGTAACGTGCTGGGCTGGAAAGACGCCAACTCCACCGAGTTCGACCGCACCAGCGCTCACGCTGTCGTCGGTCTGATTACCGAATGGGAAGATGCTACCGGTGCTGTGGAAACCCGTACCGAAACTTCCGACCTGGGCGGCACCATGCGTCTGGGCGCGCAGGAATGCCAGCTTGAAGCCGGCTCCCTGGTTCACGATTGCTATGCCAAAGACGTCATCGTCGAGCGCCATCGCCATCGTTATGAAGTGAACAACAAGCTGCTGCCGCAATTGATCGAAGCCGGCCTGAGAATTTCCGGCCGCTCCGGTGACGGCGCGCTGGTCGAAGTGGTTGAAGCACCGGATCATCCATGGTTCGTGGCTTGCCAGTTCCACCCGGAGTTCACTTCGACGCCTCGCGACGGCCATCCGCTGTTCAGTGGCTTCGTCAAGGCCGCACTGGCTCAACATCAGAAGAACGCCTGACAGGGATATCAGAACATGGCTCAGAAAATCATCCGCGTAGGCTCCATCGAGATTGCCAACGACAAGCCAATGGTCTTGTTTGGCGGCATGAACGTGCTTGAGTCACGGGACATGGCCATGCAGGTCTGTGAGGAATATGTACGGGTTACCGAAAAGCTCGGTATCCCTTACGTGTTCAAGGCCAGCTTCGACAAGGCCAACCGCTCTTCGGTAACGTCCTACCGTGGGCCGGGCCTGGAAGCGGGCATGCGGATCTTCGAAGAGATCAAGAAGACCTTCAATGTTCCGCTGATCACTGACGTGCATGAGCCTGAGCAGGCGGCAGTGGTTGCCGAAGTCTGCGACATCATCCAGTTGCCGGCCTTCCTGTCGCGCCAGACCGATCTGGTCGTCGCGATGGCCAGGACCGGTGCAGTGATCAATATCAAGAAAGCCCAGTTCCTTGCGCCTCAGGAAATGAAACATATCCTGACCAAGTGCGAAGAGGCCGGTAACGATCAGTTGATCCTGTGCGAGCGTGGTTCCAGCTTCGGTTACAACAACCTGGTCGTGGACATGCTCGGTTTCGGCATCATGAAACAGTTCGACTACCCTGTGTTCTTCGACGTGACCCACTCCCTGCAGATGCCGGGTGGTCGCGCCGATTCCGCCGGTGGCCGTCGTGCCCAGGTTCTGGAGCTGGCCAAGGCCGGCATCAGCCAGAATCTGGCCGGGCTGTTCCTTGAAGCGCATCCCGATCCTGACAACGCCAAGTGCGATGGCCCCTGTGCCTTGCGCCTGGACAAGCTGGAGCCGTTTCTGGCTCAGCTCAAGGCTCTGGATGAACTGGTCAAAAGTTTTCCGACAGTCGAGACCGCTTGAGTCCGGATCTCCGGTAAAGTGCCGTTCCCCCGTCCATGTGTCGGGGGTTGTCTCATTCAGGCCTGCCTCGTTTCTTGCCTGACAGCGGTAATCGTTTTTTCCCAGCTGCGTCGTTTTCGTCAATCTTGGAGTGTTTACAACAATGGCAAAAATCGTCGACATCAAAGGTCGTGAAGTTCTCGACTCCCGTGGCAATCCCACCGTGGAAGCAGATGTGCTCCTCGATAACGGCATCATCGGCACCGCCTGTGCGCCGTCGGGTGCTTCAACCGGCTCGCGCGAGGCGCTTGAGCTGCGTGATGGCGACAAGAGCCGTTACCTGGGCAAGGGCGTTCTCAAGGCCGTAGCCAACATCAATGGTCCGATCCGCGAACTGCTGCTGGGCAAGGACCCGGTTGACCAGAAGGCACTGGATCAGGCGATGATCGCGCTGGACGGTACCGAGAACAAGGCAAGCCTGGGCGCCAACGCCATCCTCGCTGTTTCCCTGGCTGCCGCCAAGGCCGCTGCGCAGGATCAGGATCTGCCGCTCTACGCTCACATCGCCAACCTCAACGGCACACCGGGCGTCTACTCGATGCCGGTTCCGATGATGAACATCATCAACGGTGGCGAGCACGCCGATAACAACATCGACATCCAGGAGTTCATGGTTCAGCCGGTTGGCGCCAAGACCTTCTCCGACGCGCTGCGCATGGGCACCGAGATCTTCCACCACCTCAAGGCTGTTCTGAAGGCCCGTGGCCTGAACACTGCAGTCGGCGACGAGGGTGGTTTCGCACCTAACCTGGCTTCCAACGAAGACGCCCTGGGCGCCATCTCCGAAGCTGTGGCCAATGCCGGTTACAAACTGGGCACCGACGTGACCCTGGCGCTGGACTGTGCAGCGAGCGAGTTCTACGAAGACGGCAAATACAACCTGTCGGGCGAAGGTCACTCCTTCGACGCAGCCGGTTTTGCAGACTACCTGGCTGGCCTGGCCAACCGTTACCCGATCATCTCCATCGAAGACGGTCTGGACGAGTCCGACTGGGCTGGCTGGAAAATCCTGACCGACAAGATCGGCGACAAGGTTCAACTGGTCGGTGACGACCTGTTCGTGACCAACACCAAGATCCTGAAAGAAGGCATCGACAAGAAGATCGCCAACTCGATCCTGATCAAGTTCAACCAGATCGGCACCCTGACCGAAACCCTGGAAGCCATCCAGATGGCCAAGGCTGCCGGTTACACTGCCGTGATCTCGCACCGTTCCGGCGAAACCGAAGATTCGACCATTGCCGATCTGGCCGTCGGTACTTCGGCTGGTCAGATCAAGACCGGCTCGCTGTGCCGCTCCGACCGCGTTTCCAAGTACAACCAGTTGCTGCGTATCGAAGAGCAACTGGGCAGCAAGGCCGTTTACCGTGGTCGTGCAGAGTTTCGCGGCTGAGTCGTAGATGGTAAAAGACAGCGGGTGCTGTAGAAAAAGCCGGCCATGCCGACATATTTGCAGCCCTGATGCGGACGCTCCGCTGTAATCAGGAGTGATTGAGCCTGGCTTATGTCAGGCTCAATGCCCTCAGTCGATTGTTCATATTGTTGGCTCTGCAGTCTTTTTTACTGGGTACCTGATATTTCATGCGCAGTCCTAACTGGTTGTTCCTCATCCTGATCCTGCTGCTAGGTGGTCTTCAGTATCGCCTGTGGGTGGGTAATGGAAGTCTGGCGCAAGTGGCCAGCCTGACCGAGCAAATTGCAGAGCAGCATGCCGAAAACGAAGTTCTGCTTGAACGAAACCGCGTTCTGGATGCTGAGGTCATGGAACTGAAAAAGGGCCTTGAAACCGTTGAAGAACGTGCCCGCCATGAGCTTGGCATGGTCAAGGATGGCGAAACCCTCTATCAGTTGGCGCAATGACGTTGGTGCAATGAAAGATTCTCTTCCTGCCTTCTGGGCAGTGATTCCTGCGGCGGGCGTTGGTGCTCGCATGGCAGCAGACCGTCCCAAGCAATACCTGCAACTGGGCGGCCTCACTATTCTTGAACACAGCCTGCTTTGTTTCCTCGATCACCCACGCCTCAAGGGCATGGTGATCAGCCTGGCTGTGGACGATCCATACTGGCCAACCTTGCCGTGTGCGCTGGATTCCCGTATCCAGCGGGTGGATGGCGGCAAGGAACGGTCGGACTCGGTACTCAATGCCTTGTTGCACCTGCATGCCCAGGGAGCCAGCGATGACGACTGGGTACTGGTCCACGATGCAGCGCGCCCGAACCTTGCGCGCAGCGATCTGGACAACCTGCTGGGCGAACTGGCGGACGATCCGGTGGGTGGCCTGCTGGCGGTGCCGGCTCGCGATACCCTCAAGCGTGCGGATGAGCATGGTCGTGTCGCGCAAACCGTTGATCGTAGCCTGATCTGGCAGGCCTACACGCCACAGATGTTTCGGCTGGGTGCCTTGCATCGGGCGCTGGCCGACAGCAAGGTGTCGAATGTCAGCATTACCGATGAAGCTTCGGCCATCGAGTGGGCAGGACAGTCGCCGCGTCTGATCGAAGGGCGGTCCGATAACATCAAGGTTACGCGCCCCGAAGACCTTGAATGGTTGCGTCAGCGCAGGCCCATGGGCAATTAGGCGTTGTATTCCTCACGCATCGCCAACCCTTCCTTCAAATAATCGACCAGCTTGCGCACCTTGGGTGACAGGTGGCGCTGCTGCGGGTAAAGCGCCCAGACGGCGGTGTTGGGTGGTTGATGCGCTTCCAGCAGGGAAATCAGGCTGCCGCTTTTAAGATGTTCCTGCACGTAGTAATCCGGAAGCTGACACAGGCCGACGCCATGCAGCGCTGCGTTCAGCACGGCCTGCCCGCTATTGCAGCGCCAGTTTCCCTGAATGCGTTGCGAAAACTCTCTCCCGTTCTGCTGTAGCAGCCAGGTGTCGCTGCTGCCAATCAGGCAGTTATGGCGGCTCAATTCCGACAGGCTATGAGGCCGACCGTAACGTTCCAGATAAGACGGCGACGCGCACAGGTACATGCGCCGTGGCGCAAGCCGCACGGCGACAAGTCGCGAGTCCTGTAGTCGGCCCAGGCGAATGGCCAGATCCATCCCTTCGTGAACCAGGTCCAGGGTGTCATTGCTCAGCTCGATATCGACACGCAGTTGCGGATACAGGTCCATGAAGCGTGTGACCAGCGGTGTGATGAAGCGCTCGCCGTAGGCCACGGCGCACGTCATGCGTAACAGGCCTTTCGGCTCGCTGGTCAGATCGCCCACGGCGCGCAGTGCTTCTTCACGCCCATCCTGCAGGCGCTGGCAATGATGCAGAAATGTCTGACCGGCCTCGGTCAAGGCTACACGTCTTGTGCTGCGGTACAGCAAACGGGTTTGCAGGCGTTCTTCAAGACGCACGATCTGGCGACTGATGTGCGAGGAGGAGACGCCAAGGCGTTGGGCTGCCGCAGTGAACTGCCCGCATTCCGCTACCGCGACAAATTCATCCAGACCTTCCCAGCGATTCGTGTACATCGATTATCCCTGTGCAGCAATAATGTTTTGCTTTTGTCTGGATTATTAACTGAACGGCACTGTACTACACTCCAGACCTTGTTTTTATCTCGCTGGAGAAGATCGATGATCAAGTCGCGTGCTGCTGTTGCCTTTGAAGCCAAGAAGCCATTGGAAATCGTTGAAGTCGATGTCGCCATGCCCAAGGCGGGAGAAGTGCTGCTGCGTGTCGTGGCTTCCGGCGTTTGCCACACCGATGCCTACACGCTCTCCGGTGCTGACCCGGAAGGCATCTTCCCGGCGATTCTGGGCCATGAAGGCGGCGCCATTGTCGAAGCCATCGGTGAAGGTGTGACGTCGGTTGCCGTGGGTGATCATGTGATCCCGCTGTACACCCCGGAATGCCGCCAGTGCAAATTCTGTCTGTCGGGTAAAACCAACCTCTGCCAGTCGATCCGTGCGACTCAAGGCAAAGGCCTGATGCCGGATGGTACTGCACGCTTTTCCTACAAAGGTCAGCCGATTTTCCACTACATGGGCACATCGACCTTTTCCGAATACACAGTCCTGCCGGAAATCTCGGTAGCCAAAATCCAGAAAGAAGCACCGCTGGAAAAAGTCTGCCTGCTGGGTTGCGGCGTCACCACCGGGATCGGTGCGGTACTCAATACCGCGAAGGTAAAACCGGGTGACACCGTAGCGATCTTCGGCCTGGGCGGCATTGGCCTTTCGGCGGTTATCGGTGCGGTCAAGGCCAAGGCTGCGCGCATCATTGCCATCGACATCAACCCGGCCAAGTTCGAAATCGCCAAACAGCTGGGTGCAACCGATTGCGTCAATCCGAAAGACTTCGATCGTCCGATCCAGGAAGTGATCGTCGACATGACCGATGGCGGTGTGGACTTCTCCTTCGAGTGCATCGGCAATGTGCAACTGATGCGTGCAGCCCTGGAATGCTGCCACAAGGGCTGGGGGGAGTCGGTCATCATCGGCGTGGCCGGTGCCGGCCAGGAAATCTCCACCCGTCCATTCCAGCTGGTGACCGGCCGCGTCTGGCGCGGTTCGGCATTTGGTGGCGTACGTGGTCGTACCGAGTTGCCAAGCTACGTCGACATGTCGCAAACCGGCGAAATCCCGCTGGACACCTTCATCACCCACACCATGGGTCTGGAAGACATCAACAAGGCATTCGACCTGATGCACGAAGGCAAAAGCATTCGTTCTGTCATTCATTTTTGAGGGGCAGCTTCAAGCTGAAAGCTAAAAGCTGCAAGTGAGCGTACGGCCTCTTCTTGCAGCTTAAAGCTTGAAACTTGAAGCTCAGGAGCGTGCGACTATGACTCTGGAAAATATTTCCTGCCAGAAAAGCTTCGGCGGCTGGCTCAAGCGTTACAAGCATCACTCTGCGGTGCTGGGTTGCGACATGGTGTTTGCGGTTTACCTGCCGCCACAGGCGGAGCAGGGCGGCAAGTTACCTGTGCTGTACTGGTTGTCCGGCCTGACCTGCAACGACGAAAACTTCATGCAGAAAGCGGCGGCCCAAAGGGTTGCCGCCGAACTGGGGTTGATCCTGGTTGCACCTGATACCAGCCCGCGTGGCGCGGATGTACCCGATGATCCCGATGGCGCCTGGGACTTTGGGCTGGGGGCCGGGTTTTACCTGAATGCCACCGCGCAACCCTGGGCCAAGCACTATCGGATGCACGACTACGTGGTCGATGAGCTGCCGGCTCTGGTCGAGGAGCATTTTCCTGCTTCTCAGGCCCGTGGGATCAGCGGCCATTCCATGGGCGGTCACGGGGCTCTGGTCTGTGCCTTGCGCAATCCGGGGCGCTACCGGTCGGTTTCGGCGTTTTCGCCGATCAGCAATCCGATCGATTGCCCTTGGGGGCAGAAGGCCTTTTCCCACTATCTGGGAGAGGACCGTTCACGCTGGCGTGAGTGGGATGCCACGGTGCTGATTGCCGAGGCGACTGAAAAACTGCCGATCCTGGTGGATCAGGGCGACCGGGATGATTTCCTGGTCAATCAACTCAAGCCCGAAGCCCTGGTTCAGGCCGCCAGGACTGCGCAGCATCCGCTGACCTTGAGGATGCAGCCTGGCTATGATCACAGCTACTTTTTCATTGCCAGTTTCATTGAAGATCACTTGCGCCACCATGCAGCGGCCCTGAGCGAATGACTGTCCGCTTTTCGGACATTTCTGACAGGCCCTAACTTGCGCCAAAGCAGGTAGAATCACGCCCTGACTTTTTTCAGGGCGTTTTTCTATGCGTATTGGCCATGGCTATGATGTGCACCGTTTCGCTGAGGGCGATTTCATTACCTTGGGCGGCGTGCGGATTGCACACGGTTTCGGCCTCCTGGCTCACTCCGATGGCGACGTTCTGCTGCATGCGCTGAGCGACGCCTTGCTGGGAGCTGCTGCACTGGGCGATATCGGCAAGCACTTTCCAGACACTGATCCGCAATTCAAGGGGGCGGACAGCCGTGTACTGCTGCGCCATGTGCTCAAGCAGGTTCAAGGCAAAGGCTGGAAGGTCGGCAATGTCGACGCCACCATTGTGGCCCAGGCGCCGAAGATGGCTCCGCACATCGATGCCATGCGGGCTCTGATTGCCGCAGATCTTCAGGTTGAGCTGGATCAGGTGAACGTAAAAGCCACGACTACTGAAAAACTCGGCTTTGTCGGCCGTGAAGAAGGCATCGCGGTGCATGCCGTCGCGCTGTTGCTGCGCGCATGACTGAACTGGAGCTTCTGGGCCAGCGGGCCTATGGTGAGGCGCTGGGCAGCGCTGTTCTCAAGGCAACGGCTGAAGACTTCCAGGTCGATGAAGTGCTCGATATTCCGCTGTCCGGGGATGGCGAGCATCTGTGGCTGTGGGTCGAGAAACGCGGTCTCAACACCGAGGAAGCGGCCCGTCGTCTGGCTCGTGCCGCTGGCGTGCCGTTGCGCACCGTCAGCTATGCCGGCCTGAAGGATCGTCAGGCCCTCACGCGGCAGTGGTTCAGCCTGCAATTGCCGGGCAAGGCCGATCCCGATCTTTCGGCGGCGCAGGACGATACGCTGCAAATCCTCAAGAGCAGCCGCCACAAGCGCAAGTTGCAGCGCGGCGCCCATGCGGCCAATGGCTTCACCTTGCGTCTGACCCAATTGAATGCCGATCATGACGCGCTGAATCAGCGTCTGGAGTCCATCGCCCGCAAGGGAGTCCCCAATTATTTCGGTGCCCAGCGCTTTGGCTACCAAGGTGGCAATCTGGGTGAGGCTCGCGCTTACGCCGAGCGCAAGGCCTTGCCGGAGCAGCGCAATGTCCGTTCGCGGCTGTTATCGACGGCCCGCAGCTATCTGTTCAACCGCGTGCTGGCTGCACGTGTAGCCGATGGCAGTTGGGAGCGTGCTCAGCCAGGCGATCTGCTGGCCTTTACCGATAGCCGCAGTTTTTTCCCGGCCGGTGTTGCCGAATGCAGTGATCCCAGGCTCGATATTCTGGACCTGCATCCGACCGGTCCGCAGTGGGGTGAAGGGGCTTCTCCGGCGTCCGGCGCGACCGCTGAACTGGAAAACCGCATTGCCGCCGAGCAGTCGGTGCTGTGCGAATGGCTGATAAAGGCCGCAATGGAGCACGAACGTCGCATACTGCGGCTGCCCATTGGCCGTTTGACGTGGCATTATCCCGAGCCTGACATTTTGCAACTGGAATTCGTCCTTCCGCCCGGATGCTTTGCCACTGTATTGGTGCGCGAACTCGTTGATCTGGTGCCGGTTGGGCAGACGGACAGCCCATGCGTATTCTGATTTCAAACGATGATGGGGTAACTGCACCCGGTCTCGCGGCGCTGTATGCGGCGCTGGCGGATTATGCCGACTGTGCGGTTATCGCTCCCGATCAAGATAAAAGCGGCGCCAGCAGCTCGTTGACGCTCGACCGGCCGTTGCACCCGCATACGCTGCCCAATGGCTTCATCGGCCTCAATGGCACGCCGACCGACTGCGTGCATCTGGGGCTCAATGGCCTTCTGGAGTACGAGCCGGACATGGTGGTCTCGGGCATCAACCTGGGCGCCAATCTCGGGGACGATGTGCTGTATTCCGGCACGGTTGCTGCCGCGCTCGAAGGGCGGTTTCTACAGCGGCCTTCGTTTGCCTTTTCGTTTCTGTCGCGTCAGCCGGACAACCTCGCGACCGCGGCGCATTATGCGCGCCTGCTGGTTGAGGCCCACGAGCAACTGGACCTGCCGCCGCGCACAGTGCTGAACGTCAATATCCCGAATCTGCCGCTTGATCATATTCGCGGGATTCAACTGACCCGCCTGGGCCATCGCGCCCGCGCCGCTGCGCCGGTGAAAATCGTCGATCCCCGTGGTCGCGCCGGTTACTGGATCGCTGCTGCTGGCGATGCGGAGGACGGTGGTGCCGGTACGGATTTTCATGCGGTCATGCAGGGTTATGTATCGATTACCCCGTTGCAACTGGATCGAACTTATCAGGACGGTTTCAGTAGCCTGAACACCTGGCTGGAGGGGCTGATCTGATGTCACGCGAGCAAGATGATCTGTTACGTCGCGGCATCGGCATGACCTCGCAGCGTACTCGCGAGCGACTGATACAGCGCCTGTACGAAGAAGGCCTGTCCAATACCCGTGTGCTGGACGTCATTCGCAAGACGCCCCGGCATCTGTTCGTCGATGAAGCCCTCGCGCACCGTGCCTACGAAGACACGGCCTTGCCGATCGGCCATAACCAGACCATTTCCCAGCCTTATATGGTCGCTCGCATGAGTGAACTGCTGCTGGCGGCTGGTCCGCTGGACAAGGTGCTGGAGATCGGCACCGGGTCGGGTTATCAGACGGCTGTGCTGGCCCAGCTTGTGGAGCGCGTATTCTCGGTAGAGCGCATCAAGGTGCTGCAGGACCGTGCCAAGGAGCGTCTGGTCGAGTTGAACCTGCGCAACGTGGTCTTTCGCTGGGGCGATGGCTGGGAAGGCTGGCCTGCGCTGGCGCCTTACAACGGGATCATCGTGACAGCCGTGGCGACTGATGTACCGCAAGCGTTGCTCGATCAACTGGCTCCCGGCGGAAGGCTGGTCATCCCGGTCGGTTCCGGAGAAGTGCAGCAACTGATGTTGATCGTTCGTGAAGAAAATGGATTTTCCCGGCATGTGCTGGGTGCCGTGCGATTTGTGCCATTGCTCAACGGGCCTCTGGCCTGACATGTAAATGGAGCTTCAAGTGAATTCTGACCGCACTCATCGGTCTACTCACCCTGCTGATCAGGGCGATATGTGGCAGCATGGCATCATTTCGCATACATGATTCATGCATGATGAGGGCTTTGCACAGTTAATCACTGGCTGCCCGCCGTTCTTGCGGCACAATAGGCATCTTTCGAATTCAGTCACCAGTAAAGGGAGTGGCGGGTGAGTCACACAGTCATTCGGCAGCTAAAGTTTTCAGCAAGTTATCAGCGTCTGGTGATTGGCATTGCACTCAGTGTCCTCTTGGTCGGCTGCGCCAGTTCTCCTTCGGGCGGTGTTCGTGTCGTTGATCGCAACGGTAACGTAACGTCACAACGTCCTGCGGTCACGACCGGACAATATGTCGTGCGACGTGGCGATACCCTGTTTTCCATTGCATTTCGTTACGGCTGGGACTGGAAAGCACTGGCTTCGCGCAACCAGATCCCAGAGCCCTACACGATTAAACCCGGTCAGACGATTCGCTTTGACGGGCGTTCAAATTCAACATCCGACTCTGTGGCTTCCGCTCCAGTCGTAGTACAACCGGCCCCGGCTACCGCCACTACATCCACCCGTACAAGCGCCTCCGGCTCGGTCAAGACCACTCTCATTTCCAGGCCGGTCGCAGTTACACCTGTGGTAATACCTCCCGCTGGCGATACTTCTGCGGGCGCTGCCGGGAAGTCCCCTACAGGTTGGGCATGGCCTGCAAGTGGCACTTTGATAGGAAAATTTTCCTCAAACGGCAGTTTGAATAAAGGAATTGATATCGCAGGTGATTTGGGACAGCCTGTTTTGGCAGCGTCTGATGGATCAGTTGTATACGCCGGAAGTGGATTGCGGGGCTACGGCGAATTGATAATCATCAAACACAGCGATACCTACGTCAGCGCCTACGGTCACAACCGCAGGCTCTTGGTTCGGGAGGGGCAACAAGTCAAGGCGGGGCAGACAATTGCCGAGATGGGGTCAACAGGAACTGACAGGGTGAAGCTGCATTTTGAGATTCGCCGACAAGGAAAGCCTGTAGATCCGCTGCAGTTTTTGCCACGTCGCTGATAGTTGTCAGCCTGTTCCTGACGCAGAGGGAATGGGCTCAAACGTTGCCATGGATATAGGCGACGCTGAGCTTGAGGTCGAACTCACCAAAGGACTATAACAATGGCTCTTAGCAGCGAAGCGCCGGAGTTTGACATCGATGATGAAGTGCTCCTCATGGAAACCGGCATTGTCCTGGAGGACAACTCGAACGAGAGGCAGCCGTCTACTGCCGCCTCGGATCGAACCAAGGCCAAGCACAACTCATCGCTCAAACAACATAAATATATTGATTACACTCGGGCGCTCGATGCCACCCAGTTGTATCTCAATGAAATAGGGTTTTCTCCCCTGTTGTCCCCGGAAGAGGAGGTCCACTTTGCGAGATTGTCGCAACGTGGGGATCCGGCTGGACGCAAGCGCATGATTGAAAGCAATCTGCGGCTGGTGGTTAAAATCGCCAGGCGCTATGTCAATCGTGGGTTGTCATTGCTTGATTTGATCGAAGAAGGCAACCTGGGCTTGATCCGGGCTGTCGAAAAGTTCGATCCGGAACGCGGTTTCCGTTTCTCGACCTACGCGACATGGTGGATTCGTCAGACCATTGAGCGTGCCATCATGAATCAGACCCGGACCATCCGGTTGCCGATTCATGTCGTCAAGGAACTGAATGTCTATCTGCGTGCCGCTCGTGAGTTGACGCAGAAGCTTGATCACGAACCTTCTCCTGAAGAGATTGCAAATCTGCTGGAAAAACCCGTCTGCGAGGTCAAGCGCATGCTTGGGCTCAACGAGCGTGTTTCTTCGGTTGATGTCTCTCTGGGGCCTGATTCGGACAAGACGCTGCTCGATACCCTGACGGATGATCGTCCTACAGACCCTTGCGAGCTTCTGCAGGATGATGATCTTTCCCAGAGTATCGACCAATGGCTGTCCGAGCTGACCGACAAGCAGCGTGAAGTGGTGATACGCCGCTTCGGTTTACGCGGGCATGAAAGCAGTACGCTTGAGGACGTAGGGCTTGAAATTGGCCTTACCCGTGAGCGTGTTCGCCAGATTCAGGTCGAAGGTCTGAAACGTCTCCGTGAAATCCTCGAAAAGAATGGTCTTTCGAGCGAGTCCCTCTTCCAATAAGCATCCCCCCTGCGTGCGAAAGGCCGATGTAAACATCAAATGTTTACATCGGCCTTTTACATGATCACCATCTTATAAAGTCGGCTGCGCATGTCTGAAATTCCTGACAGACTTTTTTGGCGGTGATATGTGCGCGATACGTAAGCCTTTGCTTACCCGTTTCGTAAGCTATCAGGGGCTTATTGGGCGGGATAAAAGATTTTTCTGCACTGCAATTTTTTAACTGAATGAATTGAAAGGCATTTTATTTTTTAAACAGCAAGGTAAGAAATTTTCTGGCGTATTTTCAGGTGTTGCCCACGGCCTGAAAATCACTAATATCGGAACTGTGCCAACGGACAGGCACAGGCAGTCAAGGAGGACCGTCAAGGACATCGCAAGAAGCGATTCATCAGGATGATGAAAAGGATTACAGGGACTAGGGAAAAAATGTGGGCGGGTCATACCGCCCCTTTTTTTTGCCTGTAAAACCTGTTTTGCGCTCACAAAAAAAGCCCCGAAGGGCCTTTCTGGCAATCCTGGAACTCAGCGTTCCAGATCTGCGATCTTGCCTGTCTTGCCGTCCCATTCTTCTGCGTCGGGCAGGGCATCTTTTCTTTCTGTGATGTTGGGCCACACTTCTGCGAGTTCGGCGTTGAGCTCGATGAAGTTTTCCATGCCAGCAGGAATCTCATCTTCGGAGAAGATGGCTTGAGCAGGGCATTCAGGCTCACAAAGCGCGCAATCGATGCACTCATCCGGGTGAATCACCAGGAAGTTCGGGCCTTCGTAAAAGCAGTCCACCGGACAGACTTCTACGCAGTCGGTGTACTTGCACTTGATGCAGTTGTCGGTGACGACGAAGGTCATTTCTAATTCTCTCCTCAGGCGGCTGCGGCATTGCCCTTCCAGATAGGGATTGCCAGGTTCGGGGCGTTTCCCGGCCTTATGAAAACACGTGCATGGAGTGAGCGGCCTTGAGGCAGATGGACTGCATTGCCTGCCGCTCGACCCTTGGTTCGCTGCGTTTTCACGCGGCTCGATAGCTGCCCAACCAGGCTAAAAGCTGGGAGCATCCCAAACCGCGCGGGATTCTAACAGCTTGTAACGCTTCGCGTCAGACCCGAGTTTGCAATGAATACAGCAACTCTAGTGCCTGACGAGGTGTAAGGTCGTCGACTTTTACCTTCGACAGCTCTTCCAGTACCGGATGGGGCAGGCTTGCAAACATGTCGCTTTGCATGGGCGCTGCCGGTTTTCCGGGTTTTGGTCGGGGTTGCTCATGGGGCAGGCTGGTGGTTTCCAGTCGTAGCAAATGTTCCTTGGCGCGCGTGATCACTTTGGCTGGAACCCCCGCCAGTTGTGCCACTGCCAGGCCATAGCTCTGGCTTGCCGGCCCGGGAAGAACCCGGTGCAGGAAGACAATCCGTTCGTTGTGCTCGGTCGCGTTCAGGTGCACGTTGCTCACCAGCGGCTCGCTCTCGGGCAGCACCGTCAGTTCGAAATAGTGGGTGGCGAACAAGGTGTAGGCGCGTAACTGGGCGAGACATTCTGCCGCAGCCCAGGCCAGCGAAAGACCGTCGAATGTGCTGGTACCGCGTCCGACTTCGTCCATCAGCACCAGGCTGCGGTCGGTTGCGTTATGCAGGATGTTTGCGGTTTCGCTCATTTCCACCATGAATGTCGAGCGTCCGCCCGCCAGATCATCGCTGGAGCCGATACGGGTGAAGATCCTGTCGACCAGAGACAGTTCGCAACTGGCGGCCGGAACAAAGCTGCCAATGTGAGCGAGCAATACGATCAATGCGGTCTGGCGCATGTAGGTCGATTTACCGCCCATGTTCGGGCCGGTAATCACCAGCATGCGGGTGTTTTCATCCAGAGACAGGTCGTTGGCCACGAACGGTGTGGACAATACTTGCTCGACCACCGGATGACGGCCCTGATCGATGCGCATGCACGGTTCGCTTGAGAAGCGCGGGCAATTGAGATCCAGATTCAGTGCGCGTTCGGCCAGGTTGCTCAAGACGTCCAGCTCGGCCAGAGCCGCAGCGGTGTCCTGCAGCGGTGCCAGATGACCGATCAGGTCTTCCAGCAAGGCCTCGTAGAGCATTTTTTCTCGTGCCAGGGCGCGGCTCTTGGCTGACAGCGCCTTGTCCTCGAACTCTTTCAGTTCGGGCGTAATGAAGCGCTCTGCGCCTTTGAGGGTCTGGCGACGGATATAGTCGGCTGGCGCCTGCTCGGCCTGCTTGCTGGGCAGCTCGATGAAGTAGCCGTGTACGCGGTTATAGCCGACTTTCAGGTTGGCAAGGCCGGTACGGGCCTTTTCCCGTGCCTCCAGGTCGATAAGGAACTGGCCGGCGTTCTCGCTCAGCGACTGCAACTCGTCCAGCTCGGCATCGTAGCCGGTCTTCAGCACGCCGCCGTCGCGAATCACGGCGGGCGGGTTATCGATGATCGCCCGTTGCAGCAGGTCTGCAAGTTCCGGGTAGGTGCTTGTGGTCCGGGCCAACTGTTGCAGATGCGGTGCTTCCAGGCTGGTCATTGCCTGTTGCAGCTCCGGCAGCGCGCCCAGAGCGTCACGCAGGCGTGCAAGGTCCCGCGGACGGGCGTTGCGCAGGCCGATACGCGCCAGGATGCGCTCGATGTCACCGATTTCCTTGAGCTGCGGTTGCAGGCTCTCGAAGCGGTAGCTTTCCAGGAAGCAGCCGATCGAAGTCTGTCGGGCCTGGAGAACTGTCAGGTCGCGCAGTGGGCGATTGAGCCAGCGGGTCAGCAAGCGCGTGCCCATGGCTGTCTGGCAGCGGTCCATGACCGATTGCAGCGTGTTGTCGCGTCCGCCAGCCAGGTTCGTGTCCAGCTCAAGGTTGCGGCGGCTGGCGGCATCCAGCACCACGGTGTCGTCCAGGCGCTCGTGGCGCAGGCTGCGCAAGTGCGGCAATGCGGTGCGCTGGGTTTCCTTGGCATAGCTCAGCAGACAGCCTGCGGCACCAATGGCCAGTGTCAGGTTTTCGCAGCCAAAGCCTTTGAGATCCTGAGTCGCGAATTGCTGGCACAGGCTTTTATGCGCTGAATCGCGCTCGAAATCCCAAGGCGCACGACGACGCGAGCCGCGGCGCTTTTCTGCCGGAAGGCCCTGAGGCCAGTCGTCGGGAATCAGCAGCTCGACAGGGTTGATACGTTCCAGCTCTGCCAGCAGGTTTTCCCAGCCCTTGATTTCAAGCACGCTGAAGTTGCCGCTGGTGATATCCAGGACCGCCAGACCAAACAGACGCTCGTCACCCAGGACCGCCGCGAGCAGGTTGTCCCGGCGCTCGTCAAGGAAGGCTTCGTCACTGATGGTGCCCGGTGTGATGATACGCACGACCTGACGCTCTACCGGCCCTTTGCTGGTCGCCGGGTCGCCGATCTGTTCGCAGATCACCACCGATTCGCCCAGTTTTACCAGCTTGGCCAGATACCCTTCGGCTGCATGGTACGGAATGCCGCACATGGGGATACTTTGACCGGCCGACTGGCCACGCGCAGTCAGGGTGATATCCAGCAGCCTGGCGGCTTTTTTGGCGTCTTCGTAGAAGATTTCATAGAAGTCGCCCATGCGATAGAACATCAGCTGATCGGGATGCTGGTTCTTCAGCTTCCAGTACTGCTGCATCATGGGGGTGTGCGAAGAGAGATCGGAAATTGCTTTATTCATCAGTAGGTTAGGCAAGTTCGTTGGAAGGGTGGGGCAAATTTCAGGGTGTGACATGTAACCCCTCTCGTGCCGAGGGCTGTCTGCCGTGTTTTTGCGATGGGCGCAAGGTTACCACGCACACCCTCATAGCGCAGGCATGGCCGACACTTCCTGTTTCGTCACCGAAGGTTTCCAGACGACCCGTGATGTGGATCGGCTGTATAGACTTTCATCGTTGTCGCCCAATGACGGGCGGCACCTTATAAAAAAGGATTTTTATATGGCGAACAAACGAGCACGGGATTCTGGTAGCGGGCGCTTCATTCCTGTCGAAGAGGCCAGGCGCCGCCCGAAAGAAACAACCGTTGAGACGATCCGCAAACCCTGTCCGAAGAAAAAAGAGTCATAGTTGCCCCATGAGCGAGCGGCTGCTCAGGTGGCCGCTTTGGCTCGCTCCGTTCGGTTGTTACAGGAAAAGATCGTGGATGAAATTACCCGGCTTGCCGAATCGCTCGGCAAGCATCTAAAAGCCATCAATGCTCAGGTCACTACCGCAGAGTCCTGTACGGGCGGCGGGATTGCCGAAGCCATTACCCGCATTGGTGGCAGCTCTGCCTGGTTCGAAGCAGGCTATGTGACCTATTCCAATACTCAGAAAACCCGGCAGCTCGATGTGCCTGCCGAGCTGTTTGTGACACACGGAGCAGTCAGCCAGCCCGTCGTGGAAGCCATGGTGCGTGGTGCGCAGGAGAAAAGTGGCGCTCGTTTCGCCGTTGCCGTCAGTGGCGTGGCAGGGCCTGGCGGTGGTTCGGTTGAAAAGCCGGTCGGCACGGTATGGCTGTCCTGGGGCATGGGAGAGACGCTTGTCGCTCAGCGTCGACAGTTCGACGGCGACCGCGATGAAGTGCGCCGACAAACGGTTAAGGCCGCGCTAGAGGGGCTGATACAGCTTGCTGTTGGAGAAATGCCAAAACAGGGGTAGGCGAGCGCTCATCGCTGTGGAATAATACTGTCTACTTATACAGGTGTTCTGATCGCTCAGGCCCTAAATTGAATTTGATTACGTGAGGACTTCAATGGACGACAACAAGAAGAAAGCCTTGGCTGCGGCCTTGGGTCAGATCGAGCGTCAATTCGGTAAAGGTGCCGTAATGCGCATGGGTGACCATGATCGTCAGGCTATTCCTTCTATTTCTACCGGTTCGCTGGGTCTGGATATCGCACTGGGTATCGGCGGCTTGCCTAAAGGCCGGATCGTTGAAATCTACGGTCCCGAGTCTTCGGGTAAAACCACGCTGACCCTTTCGGTCATCGCTCAAGCCCAGAAAGCAGGCGCAACCTGTGCGTTCGTCGATGCCGAGCACGCACTGGACCCTGAATACGCCGGCAAGCTGGGCGTCAATGTCGACGACCTGCTGGTTTCGCAGCCGGACACCGGTGAGCAGGCCCTGGAAATCACCGACATGCTGGTGCGCTCCAATGCCGTCGACGTCATCGTCGTCGACTCCGTTGCCGCATTGGTACCCAAGGCCGAAATCGAAGGCGAAATGGGTGACATGCACGTTGGTCTGCAAGCACGTCTGATGTCTCAGGCGCTGCGCAAGATCACCGGTAACATCAAGAACGCCAACTGTCTGGTCATCTTCATCAACCAGATCCGTATGAAAATCGGCGTGATGTTCGGCAGCCCTGAAACCACCACCGGTGGTAACGCTCTGAAGTTCTACGCCTCGGTACGTCTGGATATTCGCCGCACCGGCGCCGTGAAAGAAGGCGATGAAGTGGTGGGTAGTGAAACCCGCGTCAAGATCGTGAAGAACAAGGTGGCTCCGCCGTTCCGTCAGGCAGAGTTCCAGATTCTTTACGGCAAGGGCATCTACCTCAACGGTGAGATCATCGACCTGGCTGTGTTGCATGGCTTTGTCGAGAAGTCCGGCGCGTGGTACAGCTACCAAGGCAGCAAGATCGGTCAGGGTAAAGCCAACTCGGCGAAGTTCCTGGCGGATAACCCGGAAATCGGCGCTGCACTTGAGAAGCAGATCCGCGACAAACTTCTGACTCCAGGTGTCGACACCAAGGCTGTTGGCTCCCGTGAATCGGCCGATGCCGATGACATGGCTGAAATCGACGCAGATATCTGATCAAGCCTCATGCCTGTTGTGCTCGATACCACTGTCGCCGTACGACGAACCGCAATGGACCTGCTCGCGCGACGCGAGCATGGTCGAGTCGAGCTGACGCGCAAGCTGCGTCAGCGCGGCGCTTCTCCCGAGCATATCGAGTCCGCCCTTGACCGTCTGGTCGAGGAAGGGCTGCTCTCTGAATCCCGCTATCTTGAAAGCTTCGTTTCCTCCAGGGCACGTTCGGGCTATGGCCCTTTGCGTATTCGTGAAGAGCTGGGGCAGCGTGGCTTGCAGCGAGGCGATATTGAAGAAGCGCTCAGGGAGTGCGGTGTCGACTGGCAAGCCCGTCTGTACGAAACCTGGCAGCGCAAATTTGCCGGCAGGTTGCCTGCCGATGCACGCGAGCGCGCCCAGCAAGGCCGTTTCCTGAGCTATCGCGGGTATCCGCTGGATATGATCGGCCGCTTGTTGAGCGGCCGTGGCGAGGATGATTAGCCAGGTATCCAGTGCGGATATCAGGCTTTCCTGACAAGGTTCTCTGGCAGGTTGATGTAGTCGATCAACTCGCGAAGCCGGCCTTGATTACGCCCTGTAAATGAAAATGCAAGGCGTGTCAGGTCACTGAATTGCGCTTCGTCGTGTTCTTCTCCCTGATAAGTGTGCTGATGGAAGTCTTCGCTGCTGCAGATATCGGCAAAGGCTTTCTGGATGTGCGCCAGTGCCTGCTCGTTGAGCGGGTGATGCATGCGAATCACGAACTTGTTCTTCAGCCAGCGGCTGGAGTGAAAGTTACTGTAGAACCTGTTGATTTCTTCGACAGCCTCGTCGGTGCTGTAAACCAGCCGCATCAGTTTCATATCGGCTGGCAGAATGTAGTGGTTGGCCTCCAACTGGTTCTTGATGAAGTCCAGTGCGCTCTGCCAGAAGTTTCCGCCCGGCGTATCCAGCAGCACGATAGGCACCAGCGGGCTTTTGCCGGTCTGGATCAGTGTCAGTACTTCCAGGGCTTCGTCCAGTGTTCCGAAGCCTCCAGGGCATAGCACCAGAGCATTGGCCTCCTTGACGAAGAACAGCTTGCGGGTAAAGAAGAAGTGGAATGGCAGGAGGTTTTCAGTCCCTTCCACGGTCGCATTGGCATGCTGCTCGAAGGGAAGGGTGATATTGAAGCCCAGGCTGTTGTTACGACCGGCCCCTTCGTGTGCAGCAGCCATGATGCCGCCACCTGCACCGGTGATGACCATCATGTCGGAGCGAGCCAGTTTTCCCCCAAGATCCCTGGCCTGCGCATAAAGAGGGTGTTCCACTGGCGTACGGGCCGAGCCGAACACCGTCACTTTACGGCGTCCCTTGAAACGCTCCAGCACCCGGAATGCTCTGTCCAGCTCGCGCAGTGTTTGCAGCGTTATCTTGGCGTCCCAGCGGTTACGGCCATCTTCGGCCATGCGCAGGACGGTCAGGATCATGTCTCGGTACAAAGGCAGGTTGGGGCTGTCAGGAGCGACCTGATTGATGTGCTCCTCGATCTTGCTGGTGATATCCAGGCCATTGCTCTGAAAATGTTGCGATAGAACATCGTTAGGTACATACGGCATTCAAGATTTCTCCTCCTGCAGAATGGCTTGATCCGGGCGAGACTCCCGTCAGGATCACAAAACATCGTACTTTGCCGATGATAGAAGCTTTCTTCAGGTTATATGATGGCCCGAAAATGTCTCGCTTTCCTCTAAAAGGCTATCGATTATCTATCTGCTCAAGGGCTGGGAGGAGGGATACAAAGAGGAGCGCGCCGCCTGAGTGACGGCGCGTGGTGAAGCGAGGGATGCTGCTTATTTGCCAGATTTCTTTACTGCGCAGTCCGAGGCCTGGAAGGTCTGGCTGATGATCGGGCGGTTGGTCTTGTACTCGGTGAACTGGTATTTGAGTACGGCACCCTTGGTCATCAGTTGGCGGTAGCCGTTGTTGTGGCAAACGCTGTTACCCAACTGGCTGCGTACGGCGTCCGGGTTGGCGCGCATTTGCCGGGCCTGACCTTCGCGCACGCTCAGGTGGTTGATCAGCTCCTTGCCGTTGACGGTGTAGCCCTGGTCCAGAATGTCTTCGTTGATTGCCCTTGGCGTTCCGATACTGCTTTCCTTGGCTACTTTTTCCAGCATGCTGCTGAGCTCGAATTCCTGCTTTGACGCTGCCTGCGCGCACAACGGGGCGACGAGTAAAAGCGTAAGGGTTGGGGCGATGAGGCGCAGCATCAAACTCTCCTGATTCAGTGGCTGGCCGGTTTGACCAGCAACTTCAACGTGTGTTCAGAATAACCCGCCCACGGCGCGTTTCCAGTGGCGCGCCAGTATAGGTCAGGACCAACTGGCTCGAAAGCAGGTTGAACCGGCAGGGCTCTGGTAAACTGCGCAGACTTTTTACCCCTGTCGAGTTTTTGCTGTGTCGATGCCTTTCTTCAGCGGGCGTGTCTTTCAATGAGCCATGCTGTTTCCCGCCTGCGCGATCAGCGCCTGGCCCGTAGCACCAAGCCTTTCATTGCCCGTGGTTCCCGAGCGCCGCGCTGTACGGATTGCCGGGTGATATCCAGCTATTGCCTGTGTGCCTGGCGGCCCAAGGTCGCTGCAACGTCTGGCATGTGCCTGTTGATGTATGACACCGAGCCGCTGAAGCCGACCAATACCGGCTGGCTGATCGCCGATGTCATTCAGGATACCCACGCCTTTGGCTGGTCGCGGATCGAAGTCGACGAGCAACTGCTGGCTTTGCTGGATGACCCGCAGTGGCAGCCTTATATTGTGTTTCCGGGTGAATTCGTCGCCAGGGAGCGGGTTGTAACCCGGGTTGCGCGTGAAGAAGGCAAGCGTCCGTTGTTCATTCTGCTGGATGCGACCTGGACGGAAGCGCGCAAAATGTTCCGCAAGAGCCCGTATCTTGAGCGGTTCCCGGTTTTGAGTCTGGAGCCGGAGCAGATCTCGCGTTATCGGCTGCGCCGTTCCCGGCGCGATGACCATTTCTGTACGGCCGAGGTTGCTGCGTTGTGCCTGGAACTGGCTGAAGATACCAGCGCCAGTAGTGTGCTGGATGCTTATCTGGATGTATTCAGCGCCCACTATCTCGGGGCCAAGTTCCAAAGGCCAATCGACCCGGATGATGCGGCCCACAGTTATCTGAAGGCTTTTCTTTGATGGCGCAGGAGTCTGCGCTCCAGATAGAGGCTGATTGCCAGTTCAGATTGGAATCAAGGCCGTATCAAGCTTGACCGCTCTTGCCTGGCTGGGCATGCTTGGCGCCGCTTGAGCGCTGAACTTGTTGGCTTGGCGTGAATCTGCCCTGTCGGCTCGCACTATAAAAACAGGATCAAAAAATGACCTACGACATCCTGATCGCCGATGATCACCCGCTGTTTCGTAGCGCGTTGCATCAGGCGTTGAGCATTGGCCTTGGGCCTGATGCACGGCTGGTCGAGGCGGAGAGCATTGCCCAGATCGAATCTCATCTGGCGCAGAAGACCGACTGGGATCTTGTCCTTCTGGATCTGAACATGCCGGGGGCCTACGGTTTTTCCGGGCTGGTATTGCTGCGGGGTCAGTATCCGCAAATCCCGGTGGTCATGATCTCCGCTCAGGAAGAAGCCTCAATCGTGGTGCGCTCCCGTGAGTTCGGCGCCAGTGGCTTCATTCCCAAGTCCAGCTCTCTGGAAACCATTCAGCAGGCAGTGCGTACTGTTCTTGATGGCGATGTCTGGTGGCCGCCGCAAGTCAACGAAGTGGTCAGTGTGTCGGATGAAGCCAAGGCGGCCAGTGCCGGCCTTGCCAGCCTGACGCCACAGCAGTTCCGTGTATTGACCATGGTCTGTGAAGGCTTGTTGAACAAGCAGATCGCCTATGAGCTCAGTGTCTCTGAAGCAACGATCAAGGCGCATGTCACGGCGATTTTCCGCAAGCTGGGGGTCCGCACACGAACCCAGGCTGCGTTGTTGCTGCAACAGCTGGAGTCTGTTTCAGCCAATTAATCGGGTTCACGCTTTTTTGACCTGTCTTGCCTTAGCTTTCCTCATCTTTTCGACACAGTAGTCTATCCATGCCTTCACCCTTCAAGGGCCAGACTGGCCTGAAACGTATCCTCAATGCTGCTGGTTATTCTCTTGACGGTCTGACGGCTGCTTTCAAGGGCGAAGCGGCTTTCCGTCAACTGGTGCTGCTCAATGTCGTGCTGATCCCGTTGTCTTTCGTGGTCAACGTCAGCAGGGCCGAGCAAGCCTTGTTGATTGCCGTATGTCTGCTGGCACTGATCGTCGAATTGCTCAACTCGGCGGTTGAAGCGGCCATTGACCGCATTTCTCTCGATCTGCACCCCCTGTCCAAGAATGCCAAGGATATGGGCAGCGCCGCGCAGCTTGTCGCGCTGGCCATCATCGCGGTGGTCTGGGGGCTGATCCTGTTGGGCTGAGCCCGCCGCAATATTCAATAAAGGCTCGGTATCACGATCTCGTCGCTGCGCTGGACCCCGGCGGTAAAAGCGCGGCACAGCTCAAGAAACTCACGCATGGCAGAGGTCTGGTACTTCTGCTTGTGCCAGATGAAGTAGAACTGCCGCGACAGATCCAGCTCCGGCGTATCCAGAGCCACAAGGCTGCCACGCCGAAACGCATCGCGCAGGGCCAGCCGGGAAATACAGCCGATGCCCAGCCCCGATTCCACCGCCCGCTTGATGGCTTCGGTGTGTTCCAGCTCAAGACGCACATTCAATCCGTTACGGTGATGACGCATGGCCTGATCGAAGGTCAGGCGTGTACCTGAGCCTTGCTCGCGCAGAATCCAGGCTTCATGAGTCAGTTCCTTCAGGCTGGCGTGACCCCGTTTGGCCAGGGGATGCTGAGGTGCGCAGAACACCACCAGCTCATCTTCGACCCACGACTGCACTTCGATATCGGGATGGCTGCAATCACCCTCGATCAGACCCAGATCAATTTCGTAATGCGCCACCTGCTGCACGATATGCGCTGTGTTCTGGACATGCAGCTTGACCTGGCTTTCCGGGTGACGCTGCATGAAACCACCGATCAGCAGGGTCGCCAGATAATTGCCGATGGTCAGCGTGGCGCCGACCGCCAGCGAGCCGAAGCCGGACTTGCCATTGAGCAGGTCTTCGATTTCCTTGGCCTGATCGAGCAGGGCAACGGCCTGAGGTAATAGCTGGCGTCCGGTCGCGTTGAGGCTCAATCGCTTGCCGGCACGATCGAACAACTGGCAACTGGATTGACGCTCCAGTTCGGTGATAGAGGTGCTGGCTGCCGATTGCGAGAGCGAAAGCATGACGGCCGCACGGGACACGCTTTCCTGCTGGGCAACGGCGACGAAGACTTGAAGCTGACGGAGAGTAAATCGCATATCTATATAACCGATAACCCATATCTTGATAATTAATTTAACAGATATTGTGTCTGCCACTAGAATGTCGCGCAATAGCGCTTATGCCCAGCGCAGACGAATTTTTCAGGAGTTCCCACGTACATGAGCAACATGAACCACGAGCGTGTCCTCAGCGTCCATCATTGGAACGACACTCTCTTCAGTTTCAAGTGCACCCGCGACCCAGGTCTGCGTTTCGAGAACGGTCAATTCGTGATGATCGGTCTGCAGCAGCCTAACGGTCGCCCGCTCATGCGTGCGTATTCGATTGCCAGCCCTAACTGGGAAGAGCATCTGGAATTCTTCAGCATCAAGGTGCCTGATGGCCCGCTGACCTCGCAGTTGCAGCACCTGAAGGAAGGCGACGAGATCATCATCAGCAAGAAGCCTACGGGTACTCTGGTGCTGGACGACCTCAAGCCTGGCAAGCATCTGTACCTGCTGAGCACCGGCACTGGCCTGGCGCCGTTCATGAGCGTCATTCAGGACCCGGAAACCTACGAGCGTTTCGAGAAGGTCATCCTGTGCCACGGCGTACGTTACGTGAACGAAGTCGCCTACCGCGAATTCATCACCGAGCACCTGCCGCAGAACGAGTTCTTCGGTGAAGCGCTGCGCGAAAAACTGATCTACTACCCAACCGTTACTCGTGAGCCTTTCGAGAACGAAGGCCGCCTGACCGACCTGATGCGCAGCGGCAAGCTGTTCAGCGACATCGGTCTGCCGCCGATCAATCCTCAGGACGACCGCGCCATGCTGTGCGGCAGCCCGAGCATGCTCGATGAAACCAGCGAAGTGCTCAACAGCTTCGGCCTGACGGTGTCTCCGCGTATGCGTGAGCCAGGCGATTACCTGATCGAGCGTGCATTCGTCGAGAAGTAAGCCGGTTTGATTAAAACCGCCTCCCTCTTCATGAGCGAGGCGGTTTTTTATTGGGCGGGATTTGTTGCCGGAACAACCTCAAGCACCCGGATCAGCCCCGGTTGCGGGTAGTGCCAGCGCACATCCATATCCCAGAACTGCGCGCCATAGCGACGTTCCGGCGCAGGCACCTGATAGGCCGGGCGCGGGTCCTGGGCCAGGCATTGTTCGATCAGTTCGACCAGAGGCTCGCCCAGACGCTGCCCGTGTTGGCGGGCTTGCGCCAATGCGCTGTCCTGCCAGTGGACGGGGATCAGTTCCGGTGCTGCGCTTGCGATGAGGTTGGTTGCATCCGCGAGGGCGTCGGCGTAAGGCACGTAGGGCTTGATATCCAGCACCGGCGTGCCGTCCAGCAGATCGATGCCGGAGATCCAGAGCTTGCCAGCCTCGACCTTGTCCAGCCTGACCACCGATTGCCCGATACCATTGGGGCGATGCGTCGCACGTGTGGCGAACACGCCCATGGATTGGTTGCCGCCCAGGCGTGGCGGACGCACCTTGAGCCGTGGCTTGTCTTCCAGTGCCTGATGGAACAGGAACAGCAACCAGACATGACTGACCTGTTCCAGCCCCTGTACCGCATCGCCCTGATCAAAAGGGGCAACCAGCTCCAGGCAGCCACGGGCGGCGGGTGCCAGTTGTGGCTGGCGCGGGATCGCGAATTTTTCCTTGAAGCAGGAACGCACGAACCCGACAGGGGAGACGTTGTAAGTCACGAATCAGCCGCGCACGCGCAAGGTCAGGCCCTTGAGGAAGTTACGCAGCAACTGGTCGCCGCATTCGCGGTAGTTGTTGTGGCCAACCTTGCGAAACAGGGCGCTGAGTTCCGGTTTGGATACCGGGAAGTTCACGGATTTGAGGATGGCGTGCATGTCGTCTTCCTTGAGTTCGAAGGCGACGCGCAGCTTCTTGAGGACGATGTTGTTGGTGATCGGTAATTCAATGGGTTGCGGTGGACGGCTGTCGTCCTTGCCGCGCTTGAAGATCACCAGGCCATCGAGGAAGTGCGCCATGATTTCATCGCTGCAATCGAGGTAGCCTTCTTCCTCTTCCTTTTTGGTAAAGGCGATCACATCGTTTTTAGTGATCTCGAAGCCGGTGAGCCGGGTGACTTCGACAATCTTGCTGTCACTGATATCCAGCATATAGCGCACGCTGCGCAGTACATCGTTGTTCATCATGAGGCGTGAGTCCTGGTAAGTCGTTGTAACGGCGCACGAGTCGTGTCGTGCGCTGCAAAAAGGAGGGTTAGAATTTTTCCTTGGCGGTCATGTAGCGCCACTGGCCTTCAGGCAACTTGCCCATGGAGACGCCACCGATGCGGATGCGCCGGATCGAAACGATCTTCAGGCCGACGGCTTCGCACAATTGGGCGATGATGCCGGGTTGCGGGTTTTTCATGGCAAAGCGCAGGCGGTTCTCATTCTGCCAGCTGGCTTTGACGGCGGGCAGTTCCTTGCCTTTGTAGGTCAGGCCGTGGTTCAGGCGATTCAGGCCATGGGCAACCATCTCGCCAGAGATTTCCACGATATATTCCTGCTCTATCTTGCTGCGGTCGTCGGTGAGCTTGCGCAGGATTTTCCAGTCCTGGCTGAACACCATCAGGCCGCTGGCATTGGCTTGCAAGGTCGAGATCGCTTCAAGTCGCAGGAAGTGGCCCTTGAGCGGGCGCTTGCCGAAGCTGTGTTCCTGGGAAAGGGTGCCGGGAGTAATCAGTTGCAGGGCGCTTTCGACACTGGCCGAGGCGGGCTTGTGCAGAATGATCGTGACTGCCTCAGGGGTTTCGGCCCTGGCGTCGGGGCTGAGTTCGACCTTCTGGTTCCCTACCTTGAATTGCGGCTCTTCGACCACCTCGCCATCCACGGTCACCCAGCCGCCCTCGATATACAGTTCAGCCTCCCGACGGGAGCAGCCGACCAGTTCGATAAGGCGTTTGGAAAGGCGAATGGGGTCTGTCATGAAAAGAAGCCGTTACTGATGGGAAAGGCGCCATTGTACCTGCGCACGCCTGATAATCGGTGCGAATAATTAACGGGTTCACACCATCGGGTGCAGGGGCAATGCCGATCAGTCAAGGTGAAGTCGCCAGCAAGCTGCCTCCCACAAAGTAATTCATGACCTTGACTGATCAGCATCAGGGCGCGAATTCATTCGCGAGATGGCAGTCGCATTCTCAGGATCGGATAAGGATGCCCCAGCCCGTCGAGTTCGCTGCGGTGGATGATCTCGAAACCATGCTTGAGATAAAACCCCAGGGCCTGCGGGTTTTGTTCGTTGACGTCCAGTTCGCTGATGTGGAAATGCGCGATGGCGTGTTCGAGTAGCTGCTTGCCCTGGCCCTGGCCACGCTGTTCGGGTGCGATGAACAGCATTTCCAGCTTGTATCGGCTGACGCCAGCGAAGCCGGTGATGTTCAGTTGCTCATCGCGGGTGCAGAACAGGGTGACCGAACCCAGATAATGCGTGAACAGCAGGTCCTTGAGCGTGGCGATGTAAGTATCCGGCAGGAAGTCGTGGGTCGCACGTACCGAGCGTTCCCAGAGATTGGCCAGTTCTTGAAAATCGTTTTGGTCTGGCGTGTACAGGTCCATTTCGATGGGCTCTTTTGCGTGATGTGCATGAGTAGACAACCCAGGCAGATAAAAAAGCCCCGCCGTTTTCAAGGGCGGGGCTGATCTGGCTTTAACTTCGACCTCAGTCGATGATTTCTGCCCACAGATCGTATTCGTCCGCATCGGTCACGCGGCACATGATCTTGTCGCCGGGTTTGACCGGGCTGTCGTCTTCGAGGCCGATATAGACGTTGCCGTCGATTTCCGGTGCGTCGAAGAAGCAACGACCCACGGCACCGCGTTCGTCGACTTCATCGATCAGAACTTCGATTTCCTTGCCGATCTTCATCTGCAGACGGGCGGCGCTGATGGCCTGTTGATGGGCCATGAAGCGATCCCAGCGATCCTGCTTGACGTCGTCCGGCACGATCTCGGCATCCAGCAGGTTGGCTGGCGCGCCTTCGACCGGCGAGTACTGGAAGCAGCCGACGCGGTCGAGCTGGGCTTCGGTCAGCCAGTCCAGCAGATACTGGAAGTCTTCTTCTGTTTCGCCCGGGAAGCCGACGATGAAGGTGGAGCGGATGATCAGGTCCGGGCACTGTTCGCGCCAGTTCTTGATACGCGCCAGAGTCTTGTCTTCAAAGGCCGGGCGCTTCATGTTCTTGAGCACCTTGGGGCTGGCGTGCTGGAACGGAATATCCAGGTACGGCAGGATTTTCCCTGCGGCCATCAGCGGGATCAGCTCATCGACGTGCGGGTACGGATAGACATAGTGCAAGCGAACCCAGACGCCCAGCGAACTGAGAGCCTGACACAGTTCGGTCATGCGGGTCTTGACCGGCTGACCGTTCCAGAAGCCGGTGCGGTACTTGATGTCGACACCGTAGGCGCTGGTGTCCTGGGAAATCACCAGCAGCTCTTTCACGCCGGATTTGACCAGACGCTGGGCTTCATCGAGCACATCGCCTACCGGACGGCTGACCAGCTTGCCGCGCATCGACGGGATGATGCAGAAGCTGCAACTGTGGTTGCAGCCTTCGGAAATCTTCAGATAGGCATAGTGACGTGGCGTCAGCTTGATGCCTTGTGGCGGTACCAGATCGATCAGCGGGTTGTGGTCCAGCTTCGGTGGCACGACTTCGTGTACCGCATTGACCACTTGCTCGTACTGCTGCGGCCCGGTGACCGACAGCACGCTCGGGTGTACGTTACGGATAACGTTTTCGTCAACGCCCATGCAGCCGGTCACGATCACCTTGCCGTTTTCGGCAATGGCTTCGCCAATCACTTCCAGCGATTCAGCCTTGGCGGTATCGATGAAACCGCAGGTGTTGACGACAACGACGTCCGCATCCTGATAGGTCGGAACGACTTCGTAACCTTCCATGCGCAGTTGGGTCAGGATGCGCTCGGAATCGACCAGGGCTTTCGGGCAACCCAGGGAAACGAAGCCTACCTTGGGGGCGGACGGCGTGGTGACGGTGGACATGGCAAACCTCGGCGTGAAGGGTGCCTGGCTCAATACGCGGGCACCGGTTGGGCGCTTGGTGCGCCTCTGATCAAAAAGTGCGCAATTCTAGCGATGAGTGAGTGCGATGACCAGTGTTAAACAGAGAATTACGACGAGTGCTGCGCGCCGTTGCACGCTGAAAATATCAGCTCAATGCGGCAAGCACGTGTTCAGGATCGTTGTGTATCGCACGCAGTAGCGCACGAGCCGGACCTTCAGGCTCACGGCGACCCTGTTCCCAGTTGCGTAGAGTTCCAACTGCAACATCAATGCGCTTGGCGAAGGAGGCCTGAGAGAGCCCCGTTGCCTGACGGATCTTTTTGACCTGAAGCGCATCAATGTGGAATTCACGCGATGGCTGACGCTCACCACGATCAATCTCATCCATTTGAGTCATGCTTTCCACAAGACGATTGAAGAGATCCTTTTCCATCATTTCCACCCTTTGTTGAGTGCTCGAAGCTGAGCCTTCTGTTTATCGGTCAAGGTATCCATGATCCCTTTCCGATAGATCAATATCAGTCGTATCTGGCTTGCGGAGATCAGGTGATAGTAGATCACTCGTACTCCACCGCTCTTACCTTTGCCATGCGCGCCCCAGCGGATTTTTCTCAAACCTCCAGTGTCCTCGATAAGGGCACCGGTATCCGGTTGCTGAGCTAGATGCTGCTGAAGTGCTCTGTATTCTTCATCGTTCAAATGCTCTTTCAGGTCCGAGGTAAATATCGGCGTTTCGATGAAGATCATGCAATCCCTTGGGTGCGTCATTGGCGTAGCTGAATTCTAGGCCGTTGCTCAAATATGAGCAACCTGATCAGGGGCCTCAGGTGTTGTGGCGATAGGCAAAAGGTGCTGCTCAATAGGCGCAAGTGCCAGTTGGGCGCGTGCTGTGTGTCTGGTCAAAAAAGCGCAGCCCTGGCGATGAGTGAGTGCGATGACCAGTGTTAAACAGAGAATTACGACGAGTGCTGCGCTATGCTTCGCGGCGTTGCGCCAACGCATGTCAATAATTGGTGCGATCTGAATTGTTACGTGGTGTGAAGTTCAAAGTGCTTTGAACCTCAAGTCTGGTTTCAGGAGTATTGGATGAGTCAAGCAAGCAGTCATGCTGAGACTGGAAGCACTGCAAAACCTCTGGGTTTGCTGATCGCGGCCGTGGGCGTGGTGTATGGGGATATCGGTACGAGCCCGCTGTATACGCTCAAGGAAGTGTTTCACGGAGGGTATGGGGTTGAAGTCACCCATGACGCGATACTTGGCATCCTGTCGCTGATTTTCTGGTCGCTGATCTGGGTGGTGTCGTTCAAGTACATGGCCTTTATCCTGCGCGCCGACAACCAGGGCGAGGGCGGGATCATGGCCCTGACGGCACTGGCCAGGCGTGCGACGACCAAATACCCCAGGTTGCAGATGCTGATGGTGGTTTTCGGGCTGTTTGGTGCCGCTCTGTTTTATGGCGACAGCATGATTACCCCCGCTGTTTCGGTGCTTTCAGCGATGGAAGGGCTGGAGCTTGCCTTTGACGGGCTTGAGCACTGGATCGTGCCGATGGCGCTGATTGTGCTGGTTGGCCTGTTCCTGATCCAGAAGCACGGTACGGCCCGTATCGGTGTGCTGTTCGGTCCGGTAATGGTCACCTGGTTCGTGGTGCTGGGCGCGCTGGGTGTCTATGGCATCATGCATTCGCCTGAGGTGCTGAATGCGGTGAACCCGATGTGGGCGATCCGTTTCTTCATCCTGCATCCCGGAATCGGTGTCGCGATTCTCGGTGCGGTCGTGCTGGCGCTGACCGGTGCCGAAGCGCTGTACGCCGACATGGGGCACTTCGGGCGCAAGCCTATCTCAAGGGCCTGGTTCATTCTGGTGTTGCCAGCGCTGCTCCTTAACTACTTCGGGCAGGGCGCATTGGTGCTGGAAAACCCCGAAGCAGTGCGTAACCCGTTCTACCTGCTGGCGCCGGGCTGGGCGCTGTTGCCGCTGATCGGCCTGTCGACACTGGCGACAGTCATTGCTTCCCAGGCGGTCATCTCCGGTGCGTTCTCCATGACCTTGCAGGCGATTCAACTGGGCTACATACCGCGCATGTATATCCAGCACACCTCCAGTGATGCGCAAGGCCAGATCTACATCGGTGCCGTGAACTGGGCGTTGATGGTGGGCGTTGTCATGCTGGTGATCGGCTTCGAGTCTTCCGGCGCGCTGGCTTCGGCTTATGGCGTTGCCGTGACTGGCACCATGCTCTGCACCACGATTCTGGTGTCGTCGGTAATGCTTCTGCTATGGAAGTGGCCGGCGGTGCTGGCGGTCCCCTTGCTGCTGGGGCTGCTGCTGGTGGATGGTCTGTTCTTTGCCGCCAACGTGCCGAAGGTCGTGCAGGGCGGTGCTTTCCCGGTGCTGGCGGGCGCGGCGCTGTTCATCCTGATGACGACCTGGAAGCGTGGCAAACAGTTGCTGGCCGACCGTATCGATGAAGGTGGCCTGCCATTGCCGATCTTCATTGGCAGCATTCGCGTGCAGCCGCCTCACCGGGTTCAGGGCACCGCCGTGTTCCTGACCGCACGCAGCGACGCTGTGCCTCATGCGCTGCTGCATAACATGTTGCACAACCAGGTGCTGCATGAGCAGGTGGTATTGCTGACAGTGGTTTATGAGGACCGGCCGCGTGTGCCATCCCATGAGCGTTTCGAGGTCGAGTGTTACGGAGAAGGTTTCTACAGGGTGATCCTGCACTTCGGTTTCATCGACGAGCCGGATGTCCCGGCTGCGCTGACGCTGTGTCATCTGGATGATCTGGATTTCAGCCCGATGCGCACCACTTACTTCCTCAGTCGTGAAACAGTCATTCCTTCCAAGATGGTGGGCATGGCGCGCTGGCGTGAAGCGCTGTTCGCTTTCATGCTCAAGAACGCCAACGGCAACCTGCGCTTCTTCAAGCTGCCCTATAACCGGGTGATCGAACTGGGAACCCAGGTCGAGATGTAGCGTTTCTCCTGGCGTACAAAAAATCCCGGTCACCTCGCGGTGCCGGGATTTTTCATTTCTACAGATCAGTGCTTATTGAGCGGCAGGCTTGCCTTGCCACTTGTTGATCGCATTGATCAGGCGCTTGGCCAGTGCCGGGTAGTTTTCATCGAAGTGATGGCCGCCCGGTAGTTCGATCACTTCACCGACCGCGGTGGTATCGGTACAGCCGCTGGTTTTCTTCTCTTCCAGGCCATAGACGCACAGCACTTTGGAAGCTGGCAGCTTGGCCATTTCCTGGCCTGTAGTCGCTTCCTTGCCTGCATTGCCGAGCCAGCCGTCTACGTGAATCTCGAAGCTGCCGGAGCGTGCGAAGGCCAGCAGAATGATCCCGTCGATGCGGTTCTGATCTTCCGGTGCCAAGCGGTTATAGACCGCAGGCATGACATCGGCTCCAAAGGAGTAACCGGCCAGAATGAAGCGCTTGGTACCCCATTTCTGACGGTAGTGATTCATCAGGTCGGTGAGGTCGATGGCGGTCTGTTCCGGGGTCTTGTGTTCCCAGTAGTAGCGCAGCACATCAATGCCGACCACCGGATAACCCATCTTCGCCATATCGCCCGCCACGACCTTGTCCAGATCGCGCCAGCCGCCGTCGCCGGACATGAACAGGGTCACGGTGTCGGCGCTCTGGTTGGCGGCCACAGGCACTTCAACCGTCGGGATGCCCAGGCCGCCTGCGTCGTTTTCACCGAGCAGCAGGTGGCGAAGCTCGGTGTTGAGCACTTGAGGCAGGGAGATGTCGTAATCGCTGATGCTGGTTTCGGCGTTCGTCTGATCGCGTACGAAAGCGGCGCTCGGATCGTCCGGGGCGTCGTTCCAGGCGGCCAGCCAGTGACCGTGTGGCGCCTTTTGCGGCAGTGGAACATCGCAGATCTGTGGCGGGGTTTCATCCTGCTCCACCACCGGAGGAGGGTTGGAAACATGCTCCAGGGCAAAACCGACCGAAATGGCCTGGGCCTTGTCATCCTTCTGTTCGGCCAGCCAGCGCCATGCCAGGGTGGCGCCCGGGCCAATGCCGCCTACGACCAGAGGCGCACCATCGAGTTTTTGCAGAGCGGCCTGAAAGGTCTTCTGTTGCAGAACGCAGTCATCCTTTGGCAGGACCACCTGGACGATACGCGCCGAGGCGTCCTTGCTGATAGCCAGAAGTTGTTTGTCGCTCAACAGCTCTTCGGCGGTAACGGCAAGGGCTATCCGGGTCTTGACCTTGGTCGCCGGTGTCACGCTGATCAGTGGCGTGCCATCGTCAAGGCTCAGGCGTTCAAGGCTGGCAGGTGGAGCGGGGCGATTCCATAACCAGAGTCCGAGTGCTACCAGAAGCACAACACCCAGGGCAGCGAGCAAATAGCGCGAAAAGCGTCGAATCATCAGCGTTTCACCAATCCAGTCAGGCCGCCCGCAATCAGGGCGGCGGTGTCAGCCAGTGCCACGAGCGGATCGAGTCCGGCAGGCACGGCCATATAGCGAGGTTCCCAGTCCGGTTGGAACTTGTCCTTGAAGCGGCGCAGGCCCTGGAAGTTGTAAAGCTGTTCGCCGCGGCGGAACACCATTGACCCCAGACGCTGTGTCAAAGGCGCACCGCGTCGTGGCTGCAGGCCTGACAACGGCACCATGCCCAGGCTGAAGCGTGCATAGCCTTGCTGTTTGTAATGCAGGATCAGGCCGACCATCATGAATTCCATGGTCAGCTTCGGTGCATCCGGGTGCGAGCGCATCAGGTCCAGGCTGGCGAGTTCGAGGCTGTTGGTTTCCAGCAGGTTGGCAAAAGCCACCGGCTTACCCTCGAAGTGGATGATGGCAATGCGGAAATACTTCAGGTACTCAGGGCTGAAACGGCCAAGAGAGAAGCCTTTTTCGCGGACATTCTTGCCGGTCAGCCAGGCATCGGAAATGGCTTTGAGTTCATCCAGCGGCGCCTGGCCTGCTTCGTGGATCTCCAGCGACAGGCCATCGCGACCACCCCGGTTCCAGGTGTAGCGCAGGTCCTTCATCTCCTTGCCCTTGGCGTCGATATCGAAACGCCGCAGGTCTACCCGAGCTTCCTCGCCCAGCTTGATCGCTGTCAGGCCGATGTCCATGTAGTACGGCAGGTTTTCTGCACGTACCTGATAGAACACTGGGCGGGCGTGGTGGACGTCGCACAGGTCACGGAATTGCCAGATCAGTTCGGCGCGTTGCTGGGTCGGACCGATCGGGTCATACAGCGCAACAAGGCTGCGTCCGCGATGGGAATACATCAGGAAGGCGTTGTCGTTCGGGTGGAACAGAATCGCCTTGTCACCGGTCAGGACCAGCCCGCCGTCGGGCTGGCTGGAGGCCTTGAGGATTGCAGCGGCTTTGTCCAGCTCTGCGGCGTTCGGCAACTTGATGACCGGACGTGCCGTGCGCAGCAGCCAGGTCAGGGAAACCACCACCAGCAGCACCGCGCTGCCCAGTGCGGAGCGCAGGCCCCGTGGCGCATCGGCGTCGAGGGTGAATTGCCACCAGAGCTGGTGACTATAAGGTACGTCTTGATAGGCAAACAGCAGCAACCAGATCGATGCCCCTACAACGCAGGCGCTGGCAATCAGGTAAAGCGGCGAGAAGGGCAGCTCAAGCAGACGGCTTGGGCGATAGAACGAACGGCGGAAGGTGGCCAGAAGGCCTGCCGTCAGCAGCAGCAGGCTTGCTTCCTCCCAGTCGAAGCCCTTGAGCATCGACAGGACTGCGCCCACAAGCAGCAGAATGACCGTCAGCATCCACGCCGCCGACAATCGCCGCCGCAGGCCTTGGGCCAATAACAGGCAAAGCACGCCTACCAGGCTGGCGCCAAAGTGCGAGGCATTGATCAGGCGATGTGGAATCATGAAGCCGACGTTTTCCAGGCGGGTGTCGATTTCCGGTGTGGCACCTGAGAACAGCAAGACCACACCGGACAGGAACACCAGCAGCGCCAGGATCGGTGCGGCCAGCCCCGAAGCTACGCGCATGGCCTGGCGGGTGGGCAGCAGGCGCTGGGCTTCGGTAAACAGTAGTGTCAGGCAGGCCAGCAGCAGAGGCAGCACCACATAAATCAGGCGATACAGCAGCAAGGCCGCTGCCAATGGCGCGGCGCCCAGTTCGTTGGCGAAAGCTGCCAGTAGAATCGCCTCGAAAACCCCTACGCCGCCCGGTACATGGCTCAGTACGCCTGCGGCCAGGGCCAGCAGGTAAATGAGTATGAAAGCGCCCAGTGGCGGTGCTGACGGCAGCAGCAGGTAAAGCACCATTGCTGCGGCGACCACGTCCAGAGCGGTAATGACCAGTTGGATCAGCGTCAGGCGCAGGTCTGGAAGACGCAAGGTGCGTCGGCCGGCTCTGACCAGAATATTGTGCGGGATGGTCTGTTCCGGCAGGCGACGGCGATAGACCGCAATCGCCAGCAAGACGCTACCGACCAGGACTGCGGTAGCGATAACTGCCAGTACATCGGTTGGAAGTTTCAGTGCCAGGGAAGCGCCGGACAAGTTGCTCAGGGTCGCTACTGCCGCCAGGGGAGGCAAGGCGCAGCCCAGCGACAGGCTGGCGAACAGGGTCATGCGGGCGATTTCCATCGCTCCGATGCCATGGCGAGAATACAGCCGGTAACGTACCGAGCCGCCCGAGAGCATTGACAGGCCTACGGCATTGCCAATTGCAAATGAGGTAAAGCCGCCGAGTAACAAGGTGCGGGTCGGCAGGTTGACGTTTGCATAGCGGCTGGCGGACAGCTCGTAGCCCATCAGAATGACGAAGCCGATTACAGCAGCCAGCAGAGCGCCGCCCAAAGAGGGCAGGGGCACTGCGAACAGCGAGTCGCGCAGAGCAAAGAAGTCCATCTCGATCAGCATGTGGCGACAGGCGATCAAGGCCATGCCGAACAGTATCAGCATGACTGCCAACCCTATGGGTTGTCGGTACTTGCTGAGCAGTTCCAGCCAGCGGAAGCGGACAGTTTTTATCGAACTATTTGCAGCAACTGCTTCGTTGGTATCTGACGGGTTGTCGCGCATCAATCACTCCTTGGATCGTGCGCGACAGGATGGAGGTATGCAGCCAAGTTACCAATCCCTACGCAAAAAATATTTCGAGATGTTATCGCGTCAACGTCTCATGGGCGAACTGCGAATGGCTTGAGCGGGTGCCGTTCAGCTTTGATTCAGCTTAGGCGTATGTAACAAAAATGACTACGTTGTGTCATGCCGCATTGAAGCGTGCCGTAGCCGATTTTTCCTACAGCGTCTCGTAATGATTCTATCGGCAGCACATAGAAAAACTGTCGGACACGGAAATATTACGTTACGTACGTGATGATAGGGTTTCAGGGGGCGGGAGAAATAGTCTTTTTTTGTCAGACAGTTAGCATCGTTGGTCGCATGCTTTTTCATCAGGCACAAAAAAGGCCAATCTTTCGATTAGCCTCTTTTGATGTTTGGTTGCGGGAGCCGGATTTGAACCGACGACCTTCGGGTTATGAGCCCGACGAGCTACCAGGCTGCTCCATCCCGCGTCTGTGTGGCGGCATTCTACAGCCGAATCCAGATGTGTCAACCTTTAATGCAGAAAACCCGAAAATTAATCCTGTTTGCTGCCAGTTAACGGGCGTTAGCTTGCTAACTGCAAAACACACTGATGCCGCAATGCAAAAGGCCCGCTTTGTGGGCGGGCCTTTTACGGTACTGCATATGGTTGCGGGAGCCGGATTTGAACCGACGACCTTCGGGTTATGAGCCCGACGAGCTACCAGGCTGCTCCATCCCGCGTCTGATAGGGCGGCATTCTACAGGGGAACGCATGGCTGTCAATCATTAGTTTCAAAAAATGCTTTTTTCTTCAAATGGTTAGCGATGCAAGGCTTGCGGTACATCGGATATGGAGGCTTGTCTGACGGGCTGAAAGCTCTGTGTGCCAGTGTGGGGCCGCTTTTCCGATGCATTGATTTGGCATCATGAGTGTCACTTCCTGACACCAATGCGATACTGCACGGCCATTGATTGCAAAATCGCCTTTCATGACTCAGCGCAAAATCATCCATATCGACTGTGACTGCTTTTATGCAGCCATCGAAATGCGAGACGACCCGAGCCTTGCCAGCAAGCCGCTGGCTGTCGGTGGGTCGCCGGACAAGAGAGGGGTGATTGCGACCTGCAACTATGAAGCCCGTGCTTATGGGGTGCGTTCGGCGATGTCCTCGCGTCACGCTTTGACGCTGTGCCCGGACCTGAACATCGTCAAGCCGCGCATGGATGCCTATAAAGAAGCTTCTCGGGAAATCCAGGGCATTTTTCGCGATTACACCGACCTTATCGAACCGCTATCGCTGGACGAGGCTTTTCTGGATGTGTCCGATGCCAGCCATTTCTCCGGTAGTGCGACTCGTATCGCTCAGGATATCCGGCGCAGGGTCTCGAACCAGTTGCACATCACGGTTTCGGCTGGCGTAGCACCCAACAAGTTTCTGGCCAAGATCGCCAGTGACTGGAAGAAACCCAACGGGCTATTTGTGATAACGCCCGATCAGGTCGAGGATTTTGTCGCCTCGCTGCCGGTCAGCAAGCTGCACGGTGTCGGCAAGGTAACCGCTGACAAGCTGGGGAGGCTGGGCATCCTCAGTTGTATGGACTTGCGTCGCTGGAGCAAGCTGGCGCTGGTACGTGAGTTCGGCAGTTTTGGCGAGCGGCTCTGGAATCTGGCGTTCGGGATCGATGATCGTCCGGTGCAGAATGACAGCAGGCGCCAGTCTGTGAGTGTCGAAAATACCTACGACACGGATTTGCCCGATCTGGCCAGTTGCCTGGAGAAATTGCCAGCCTTACTGGAAACCCTGGGCGTACGCATGGAGCGAATGGCCGGTCAATATCGTCCCGGCAAGCCGTTCGTCAAAGTGAAGTTCCATGACTTTACCCAGACCACACTGGAGCAGTCGGGAGCCGGGCGGGATCTGGGCAGTTATGAGCAATTGCTGACCCAGGCTTTTGCGCGTGGCGCCAAGCCGGTGCGATTGCTGGGGATCGGTGTGCGCCTGCATGATTTGCGCGGCGCTCATGAGCAGTTGGAGCTGTTTACCTGATAGTTGCAGGCTCCTTGCAAGGAGCCTGTTCGTCATTCGCTATCCGGGTCTGTGGCAGGTGCCACAAGGCGGCCAGCATCCTTGGCCAGGGACTTGAGAAACTCGTTTTGCAGTTGAGGATCGTTGCGTGTCAGCTCGATCAGGCTCTGCTCCAGCTCGCTGGCTTCTTCTTCAAGGCCCAGTTCCGAAAGACGCTTGACCCGATGGACCCACTGTTTGACTTCATCGTCTTCCAGATCGTCGTAGATCAGCTCATGAGCTTCCAGCAGCTTGCCCCGCAGTGACTGGCTGATAGGCAGGCTGGCATTGGCATGCGCGTTGTCCTGATCATCCTCGATATTGAGGTACAGGCGAGTGACGCGGCTCAGATCCTGTTCGGCAAACGGGCTGTCGAGCAGGTTGAGGCGCAGAACCCCATTGCGATCCGTGTTCAGCTCGTGGGTTTCGTTGCCTGCCTTCACCATGACCGGGCGTTCGTTCCAGGGCAGGGTGGAGTTCTCGATTCTCTTGTCCTTCTGGACTTCATCGATGCTGGCCAGGTTCTGCTGCGCCCGGCCATGGGACGGTGCGTTCATGAACGGATTGAGGCCGGCAACGCCGTAATTGATCCAGTCTTTGGTCACGCTGTCGGGCAGTGTGCCGAGAGCGAAGACATTGACCACGTTGGCGCCGATGCCAGCCACCACGGCAACGGCTCCCAGCGGAATTTCGTAGATTTCCCGCCAGGGTTGATAGGGGGTGTAGCGGTCGTAATGACGGGTCACTTCAAAGTCAGTGACTTCAAAGGACTTATGCTCGTGAATCCGCACCCGGCGTTGTGGCAGCTCAAGCGTCTTGGGCTCGCCGATATCGATCTGCAGAGTGTGTTCCAGCAGTTTGCGCTCTATGCGTTCTTCGTGCTCGCTGCGTTGTGACAACTGATTGGCACAACCGCTGACGAGGAAAGTACCGCATAGAACGGCGCTGCCGAGGCTTAGGGTGCTTCGTCTGAACATGGGATCTCTTGATGCGGATTGGGCATGTGATGAGTGGCGCGCCCGCATGAACGGGCGCACCTGTGACTCAGCGCTTCACACGGCCCTGGATGAACGACAGCACGTCGGCGACCGCAATGGCTTGTGGTTGCGACTCGATTCGGCTCTTGTATTCCAGATTGCCTTCGGCCAGACCACGATCACTGACCACGATGCGATGCGGAATACCGATCAGCTCCATGTCGGCGAACTTGATGCCTGGGCTGGTTTTCTTGTCGCGGTCATCGAGCAGTACTTCAAAGCCCGCGGCGGTCAGCTCGGCATACAGCTTGTCTGTCGCTTCACGAACGGCTTCCGTCTCATAGCGCAATGGAACCAGTGCAATATGGAAAGGCGTCAGGGTGTCGTTCCAGATGATCCCGTTTTCATCGCTGTTCTGCTCGATGGCAGCTGCGACAACGCGGGAAACGCCGATACCGTAGCAACCCATGGTCAGGTTGACTGGCTTGCCGTTTTCGCCCAGTACCTGGCACTTCATCGCTTCGCTGTACTTGGTGCCCAGCTGGAAGATATGGCCGACTTCAATGCCGCGCTTGATTTCAAGCGTGCCTTTGCCGTCCGGGCTCGGGTCGCCGGCGACAACGTTGCGCAGGTCGGCAACGGCAGGTACAGGCAGGTCGCGTTCCCAGTTGACGCCAAAGTAGTGCTTGTCGTCGATGTTGGCGCCAACGGCAAAGTCGCTCATCAGCTCGACAGAGCGGTCGATGATGCAGGGCAGTGGCAGATTCAGTGGGCCCAGGGAGCCTGCGCCTGCGCCGATGGCGTCACGCAGTTCGGCTTCGGATGCCATCACCAGCGGGCTGGCGACCTGTTCCAGGTTGGCGGCCTTGATCTCGTTGAGTTCGTGGTCGCCACGAATGATCAGCGCGACCAGCTTGCCTTCTTCGGCAGCGTGGACGACCAGTGTCTTGACGGTCTTTTCGATTGGCAGGTTGAAGCCTTCGACCAGTTGCGCGATGGTCTTTGCATCCGGGGTGTCGACCAGTCGCAGCTCTTCAGTTGCAGCACCGCGGGACTTCTCGCGTGGTATTGCTTCGGCCTTCTCGATGTTGGCTGCGTAATCGGAGCCATTGCTGAAGACGATGTCGTCTTCACCGGAGTCTGCCAGCACGTGGAATTCGTGGGAGCCAGCGCCGCCGATGGAGCCGTTATCGGCCTCGACAGGGCGGAACTTCAGGCCCAGACGGGTGAATACGTTGCTGTAGGCCAGATGCATGCGGTCGTAGGTTTCCTGCAGCGAAGCATGATCGGCGTGGAACGAATAGGCGTCCTTCATGACGAATTCGCGACCGCGCATCAAGCCGAAGCGTGGGCGGATCTCGTCGCGGAACTTGGTCTGGATCTGGTACATGTTGATCGGCAACTGCTTGTAGCTGTTGAGCTCGTTGCGTGCCAGATCGGTAATGACCTCTTCGTGGGTCGGGCCCAGGCAGAAATCACGGTTGTGGCGATCTACCAGGCGCATCAGCTCGGGGCCGTATTGCTCCCAGCGACCGGATTCCTGCCACAGTTCTGCGGGCTGGATACCCGGCATCAGTATTTCGAGTGCGCCGGCAGCGTCCATTTCTTCACGAACGATGGCTTCTACCTTGCGCAATACGCGCAGGCCCATGGGCAGCCAGGTGTAGAGGCCGGAAGCCAGCTTGCGGATCATGCCAGCACGCAGCATCAGCTGATGGCTGACCACGACTGCATCTGAAGGGGTTTCTTTCTGTGTGGCGAGCAAAAATTGACTGGTGCGCATGGTTGGCCGTTGTCTGTTGCTGGGACTGGAAATGACCCGGCATTGTACGGTGGTGTGCCGGTCGCGTACAGCGCACGGCTGGCGGTGAGTCTCAGGGTAGTACTTTTGTGGCGATATGAAAAAACCCGGCAATCGAGCCGGGCTTTTTCAAGTAGCAGAGACCGGCCTGTGATTACAGGACCGAAATCGGGTAGTCGACGATCAGGCGGAACTCGTTGACGTCGCCGTCATAGCTGTTGCCTGCGTTAGCACGGTGCCATGCTTGACGCAGACGGAACGACAGGTCTTTGGCCGGGCCGCTTTGCAGCACGTACTTGGCTTCAAAGTCAGTTTCCTGATGTTTGCCGTTGTCACCATACATGCCAGCATATGCGCTGCCAGTTGGAGTCTTGGTGCCATCAATGTCATAACCACGAACGTGGCGAGTCATGAAGCTCAGGCCAGGAACGCCATAAGGAGTCATGTTCAGGTCGTAACGAACCTGCCAGGACTTCTCGTTAGGGGCGTTGAAGTCGGAGTACTGAACGGAGTTGTTCAGGAAGATCGAGTCGCCACCGCGGTTGTTATCGCCGATACCGATGTAGTCGAACGGAGTGTTACCGTCGACTTTCTGGAAGGCCAGAGTCACGGTGTGGGCTGCTGCGAAGGAGTATGCGACGGAGCCGGAAGCTGTGGTGTTATTGATCGAACCTGCTTGAGCGCTGCCTTCATCTGTAGTGCGGTAGATGTTGCCATCGAAGGCCAGGGACTGGTCGCCGCCTAGAGGCAAGGCATAGTTCACGTTGGCGTAGTACTGGTTCCAGATGTCTTCCAGCTTGGCACCATAGAATGCAACACCCAGGCTATCGGTGATTGCATATTTGCCACCAACGAAGTCTGCGCTATTGGATTCTACGCCATTACCATTTCTGGCGTAGTTCGCGAAAATCTTGCCGCTGCGGTTGGTGTCATCCTGACTGGTACCGGAGTAGTAATGACCTGCTTCCAGATCCAAGCCTTTGATTTCGCTGCTTTGCAAGCTGATGCCGCTGGCGGTCTGAGGCAGAAGGCGGCTACCACCAACTGCAAACACCGGGCTGGTAGGTTGCATGTCGCCGACTTTCAACTCGGTCTTGGAAATGCGGAATTTGACTGCACCACCGAGTTTGCCCTGGGTGTTTTCGTTTCTGTCCTGGCTGTCGGTTACCAGGTTGCCTGAGCCCGAGTATCTGTCAGGACCCCAGAGTTTCAGGCCAAAATAGCCGAATGCATCAACGCCGACACCAACTGTGCCTTGGGTGTAACCAGAGCTGTAGTTAGCCCAGAGGCCTTGGGTCCAGTCACGATCGTCGACAGAGGTTTCTTTCTTGTCGCGGTTGTAATAGTAGTTGCGCAACTTCAGGTCAAGAGTGCTGCCATCTACAAAGCCCTTGGCTTCAGACTGGTCACTGACGAACGGTGCTGCTGTTGCCATTTGGGCGCTGGCTGCAGTAATTGCCAGTGCGATTGCGCTCCACTTCATCACTCTCATCGTGATTGCTCCTTTGGTTTTAAGAAGATTCAGGCCGTCCCACCTGTTTTTTTATCTGGGCGGCTCTTTCTTTTTTTGTCGGCGAAAATCTATCTCACGCTGACGGTAGTTACGATAGTTGCTGCCCTGTCTTTCCAGAATCTTTATGGCGTTGTCGCTAAAAGTTTCACGCAGGTCGCAAATGCATCATTTCCTTATCATGTATCCAGCTTTGCTATCTTCAGGCCCTTGTATCCGCGTTGAAATGATCCAGCTACAGATCGCTTTTCAGGATAGGTGCTCAAAGCTGTGAACTGCTATTCCCTTGGTCCTGATGTCCCTGTTTTCCGCCAGAGTCATTCAGGTCGTGTGAGTGTTGAAGCAACAAGCGTGCACAAAGTTCAAAATATTTGAAAAAAAATGTGAGATTTCAGTTTTTACTTGGGGTTTTTGTCGTAAGCATATGATTTTGATTGATTTATTTTTTCTGTGAAAAACGGGCTTTGCGGACCGATCAATGACCGGTTGAGGTGTCGGGAAGTCAGGAAATGTTACTGACTGCACCGGGATTTGAGTAAATCGCAGATCAGCGCTCTTTTTGGTATACCAAAGTGTTTCGTTTTGGTGCGCCGCTCCGAAAGGCTGCCATAACATGGATCCCGGTCTTTGCCTGCCAATAGGGTTGGCACGACGTTGTTTCATTTTTATGTTCATGTGCCGGTTTTTGCCGGTTTTCTTCTGCCTTCACCTGCAAGTGCCTCGCCGGCTGACGAGTGGCTTCCGGTATCAAACTGGTGCGGTTTTCATTGGAGGTGGGGCAGGGTGGTGCGCCGGTTTGCCGGGGGGCGTATCGGCGGATCGTGATGAAATATGCTCAGAAGGGTGAAGCGCTGTCCGATCCTGCGTATCCTGCCGGGCTATACGAGGCGCCGCACTCTTGCGGGGCAGGTTAGACATTCAACCTGGCAAATCGGGGGTTTTATCGTGTTCGTTCTGGATTCGCGTCTCAAGCAGGACTCTTTGCCTGTCGGTGATTTCCCGTTGTGCAGGCTTTTATTGTCCAATGACTCGCGCTACCCATGGTTCATCCTGGTGCCGCGTCGCGCTGATATCAGCGAAGTCTTTCAGCTTGAGGCTCAGGATCAATTGCAGTTGTGGCAGGAAACCACCGCTCTGTCTCAAATCCTGAAGAGTGCATTCGACGCTGATAAACTCAATGTTGCGGCGCTGGGTAATGTCGTCAGTCAGCTTCACATGCATGTCATCGTTCGCAAGCGTGATGATGCAGCCTGGCCCGCGCCTGTGTGGGGCAAGCATCCGGCCCTTCCTTATACAGACGAACAGTTCGCAGCCGTTCTCGAGCGATTGAGGCCGGTATTGACGCAAGATTTCCGATTTGAGGGTGAGTGATCATGAACCTTGATGAGCGAGTCATGGAGTTGGAAAGCCGCCTGACTTTTCAGGAGGATACGCTTCAGGCGTTGAATGATGTGCTGGTGATACAGCGACGTGAGCTGGATCGATTGCAGTTGCAAATGACCGCGATGCTCAAGCGTCAGGAAGAAATGGGTAGCCAGTTCGATACGTTCGTAGAGGACGCTCCGCCGCCTCATTACTGATGTTTGCAGCAATAAAAAAACCGCGCTTTCCCTGAGGAAGGCGCGGTTTTTTATGGGGCGGCAGAAATCAGCGGCGCGGCAATGCGGCGATGACGTCTTCGGCTTGCAGGCCTTTGTCGCGGTTCATCACGGAGAACTCTACGCGCTGACCTTCGACGAGTACGCGGTGACCTTCACCGCGGATGGCACGAAAGTGTACGAAGATATCGTCGCCGGAATCGCGCGAGATGAAACCGAAGCCCTTGGAGGTATTGAACCACTTCACGGTGCCTGTATCGCGATTGCCCAGGTCGTGGCTTTGAGGTGCCGGTGAAGGCGAGGATCTGTAGAAGCTGACTCCCAGATGAAGTGCAACGGCAACTATGGCGACAATCAGGCTGATGATGATTGCCGGTTGACCAGCGATTTTATCGAGCGGAACGAGCAGGGTAAGGATTTGTATGATGACGGCAAGAACAAGCAGTGCACTGACCAGATTTTGCAGGTTGTGACGTGGTCCCCGGTTCCAATAGGGAATCACTGGAGCAAGCACCAGGTTGAGAAGCCCGAAGAAAGCCAGATAAAGCGCATCGGGTTGCAGCATTTCACTGCGCAGGCTGGGTATGAAGGAAAGCAGCAAGGCTGCTGCTCCCGTTACCAGGTGGACGATTTTCAACATTTTAAAAAGCTCACATTAAGAAGGATCACAAGGAAATAGCTGGTAGCGCCCGGTACGCTTCTGAAAAAGTGGAGGCGTGATGCACGAGCGATGGTCCAGCCTATGCGCTACAGCCGGATGGCAGGATCGGTAGCGACACGTTGTGTATTTAACAGCAAAGCCGAAGTCTACTCAAATCAAGTACCTGTGCGGCCTTGCTGCTTTGTTGGCGCCAATAAAGCGTCCTCTTCGATAGCCTTGAGATAGAGCCTCTGGCCGGGTTCTGGCGAATTCATGGAACTCGTTTTGCCGTCAGGGAGTCAGACAGGCTTGACGATTCAGGTGCTACTTTCCTGTATGGATGTGCCTATTTGAGCGAGTGCACCAATAGAAGGCTGCGCCCGTTGGCGTCTCTTGATAAAGTAGCGCTGTTACTGCTTTCCAATCCTCATCTAAAAGGGCATGAAACATGGCAATCGATATCGGTATCAGTGAAGAGGATCGCAAATCGATCGTAGACGGTCTTTCGCATCTGCTTGCAGATACTTATGTACTTTACCTCAAGACTCACAACTTTCACTGGAATGTCAGTGGGCCGATGTTTCGCACACTGCACCTGATGTTTGAAGAGCAATATAACGAGTTGGCACTGGCGGTAGACTCCATCGCTGAACGTATTCGTGCTCTCGGGTTCCCGGCGCCGGGCACGTATTCGACTTATGCTCGCCTGTCTTCGATCAAGGAAGAAGAAGGTGTGCCAAGTGCTGAAGATATGATCAAAAGTCTGGTTCAGGGCCAAGAGGCTGTTGTCCGCACAGCACGTAGCCTTTTTCCTCTGCTGGAGACAGCCAGTGACGAGCCTACTGCCGACTTGCTGACACAGCGCATGCAGGTTCACGAGAAAACTGCGTGGATGTTGCGTTCGATGCTTGAGTCCAGGTAACAGCTGAAGAGCAGCAGCGCCTGCCTGCTGCTCGTCTCAGGGCGCGTTGCCGTTTTTGCAGATGGCGACGCGCGTCTTGCGGCGATCATTCTGTCAGGGCATTCGGCCTGTATCGGGCCTTTGGCCAACCCTGCGCCGTGTGTTCTCGTCGCTTGTTATGCAAATGTAAAATATAAATATTAAACGCATTTGGTTGTCGCACTTAAGTTATAGCGCTGTCTTGAATTCTTTCTTCCTTGTTCTCTTGTAGTCATCTCCTACAACGTCAAGGTGTTGGTTCTACTGGATATAAGATCTTTAATCGGGCCTTATAGGAGTCGCATTTATTTATTTTTAAATGTTTCTTATTAGTGTTCGAGTTGATTTTTTAGAAGGTGGATCGGCCATGGTTAGAGGTGTTGAACGTGAGGTCAAAGATTTAAGCAGGCATTCGTCTATACGCAATGATCCTTTTGTCGAAGACTTCAATATGAATCTGGCACAGCCGCACTCCAAATCGGTGCGGCTTAATGGGTTGGCGACCTGCCTGCGTCTGGAAAAGGTCTACTGGAACATACTGTCGGCGATTGCCCGATCCAATAATTGCTCCGTGAATGCAGTGCTCTCCTATATCGACAGGGAGGTTCACTTGCGTTACGGCGGTGTAAAGAACTTTAGCGGGCTGATCCGCGTTGTCTGCGTCGCTCACCTTTTGAAGGCCGATCGTCTTGAGGCTCAGGCCTGATGTTTCTTCGGGTTCGCCTCTGGCGGGCCTTTCGAGCGGTGTCGCAAGCCTGTTGCCCGGCACGAATACGAACTTATCCAGACAGGATGAGTTCGTTCGGCTGCACGGCCTCGATTAACTCTATATAATCCTTCGCCTTGCTGGCGGGCATGGCTCTGCGTTGCAGGGTCTGGCTTGAACCGGGTGCCGGTGCATTGCACTATCGAGCGCAGGCCAGGAGCGAATGCCCCACCGAATTTCGAATTACGAGAAGTGAACACACCATCATGATGCGCAGCCATTATTGCGGCCAACTGAACGAAAGTCTGGAAGGTCAGGAAATTACCCTTTGCGGATGGGTCCACCGTCGTCGTGACCACGGGGGCGTTATCTTCCTCGATATCCGCGACCGTGAAGGCATGGCCCAGGTGGTGTTCGATCCGGATCGTGCCGATACCTTTGCCGCTGCCGACCGTGTGCGCAGCGAATATGTCGTCAAGGTCGTCGGCAAGGTGCGTGCCCGCCCGGCGGGTGCCGTCAACGCCAATATGGCCTCCGGTGCCATTGAAGTGCTGGGTTACGAGCTGGAAGTCCTGAACGAATCTGAGACTCCGCCGTTCCCGCTGAACGAATATTCCGATGTCGGCGAAGAGACGCGCCTGCGTTATCGCTTCATCGATCTGCGTCGCCCGGAAATGGCCGAGAAGCTGCGTCTGCGCTCGCGCATCACCACCAGCATCCGTCGCTATCTCGACGACAACGGCTTCCTGGACGTCGAGACGCCTATCCTGACTCGCGCCACGCCTGAAGGCGCTCGCGACTATCTGGTGCCAAGCCGCACACACCCGGGCAGTTTCTTTGCCCTGCCGCAATCGCCTCAACTGTTCAAGCAGTTGCTGATGGTGGCTGGCTTCGACCGTTACTACCAGATCGCCAAATGCTTCCGTGACGAAGACCTGCGTGCCGACCGTCAGCCTGAGTTCACTCAGATCGACATCGAGACCAGCTTCCTCAATGAAGAAGACATCATCGGTCTGACCGAGAAAATGGTTCGTCAGCTGTTCAAGGAAGTGCTGGATCTGGAATTCGGTGAATTCCCGCACATGACCTTTGAAGAAGCCATGCGTCGCTATGGCTCCGACAAGCCGGACCTGCGCAACCCTCTGGAACTGGTCGATGTTGCCGATCAGCTCAAGGAAGTCGAGTTCAAGGTTTTCAGCGGTCCTGCCAACGATCCGAAGTGCCGGATTGCCGCATTGCGCGTTCCAGGCGGTGCAAGTATTCCGCGTAAACAGATCGACGATTATACAAAGTTCGTCAGCATCTACGGTGCCAAGGGCCTGGCGTACATCAAGGTCAACGAGCGCGCCAATGGCGTTGATGGCCTGCAATCGCCAATCGTCAAGAACATCCCGGAAGCCAACCTCAATGTGATCCTCGATCGCGTTGGCGCGGTTGATGGCGATATCGTGTTCTTCGGCGCGGACAAGGCCAAGATCGTCAGCGAGGCCCTGGGTGCGCTGCGTATCAAGGTTGGTAACGATTTCAAGCTGCACACCTGCGAGTGGGCTCCGATGTGGGTCGTCGACTTCCCGATGTTCGAAGAGAACGACGACGGCAGCTTCAGCGCGTTGCACCACCCCTTCACGGCACCAAAGTGTACCCCTGAAGAGCTGGAAGCCAACCCTGGCAAGGCGCTGTCCCGCGCTTACGACATGGTGCTCAACGGTACCGAACTGGGCGGTGGTTCGATCCGTATCCACCGCAAGGAAATGCAGCAAGCGGTATTCCGTCTGCTGGGCATCAAGGAAGACGAGCAGCAAGAGAAGTTCGGCTTCCTGCTCGACGCTTTGAAGTACGGCGCACCACCTCATGGCGGTCTGGCTTTCGGCCTGGACCGTCTGGTGATGCTGATGACAGGTGCCCAGTCGATCCGTGAAGTGATCGCCTTCCCGAAAACCCAGAGCGCTGCCGACGTCATGACCCAGGCTCCTGGTGTCGTGGATGCCAAGGCTCTGCGTGAGCTGCACATTCGTCTGCGCGAGCAGCAGAAGGCCGAGTGATGCGGGGCGGGGCGCATTCTTGATGCGTCCCGCATTGCAGGTTTTCCAGGCTGTGCCTTGTCGAGTAAAAAGCCTTTTGCCCGTGTGTGCGGGTGAAAGGTGAAGGTGTTTCAAAAAGAATCTGGAGCGAGAAATGGCAGGTCATTCTAAGTGGGCGAACATCAAGCACCGCAAAGAGCGTCAGGATGCCAAGAAAGGCAAGATCTTCACCAAGTGGATTCGTGAACTGACTGTCGCTGCCCGTCAGGGTGGCGGTGATCCAGGTTCCAACCCGCGTCTGCGTCTGGCGCTGGACAAGGCCCTTGGCGCCAACATGACCCGTGACACCATCGACCGTGCTGTTGCGCGTGGTGTCGGTGCGGACGATGGCAATGATGTCGAGGAGCTGGGTTACGAGGGCTATGGTCCTGGCGGTGTCGCTATCATGGTCGAGGCCATGACCGACAACCGTAACCGTACCGCCGCTGCCGTTCGTCATGCCTTTACCAAGTGTGGCGGCAACCTGGGTACTGACGGTTCCGTAGCTTATCTGTTCGATCGCAAGGGGCAGATCTCGTTTGCTGCCGGTGTCGATGAAGATGCACTGATCGAAGCGGCGATGGAGGCTGATGCCGATGACGTCGTGAGCAATGAAGATGGCTCCATCGACGTGTTTACGTCGTTCGCCGGTTTCTACGCGGTTCGCAATGCGCTGGAAGCAGCTGGTTTCAAGGCATCCGACGCAGAAATCGTCATGTTGCCGACGACCAGTGCGGTGCTCGATCTGGAAACCGCAGAAAAGGTTCTCAAGCTGATCGACATGCTTGAAGACCTGGATGACGTGCAGAACGTCTATTCCAATGCGGAAATTCCCGATGACGTCCTGGAACAGCTTGGCTGATCAAGGGTTGTCGGTTGTACATTGGAGGCCGGGGGCAGGAAGCGGTGATCATCACGCCGCTATCGGCCTCCGGCTTCTGCCTTTATGCTGCATTCATTGTTTTGCGTTAGTTCTCAAGCTGCGGGTGTTATGACTCTTATTCTTGGTATCGACCCCGGTTCGCGAATCACCGGTTATGGCGTTGTGCGTGATACCGGGCGTGGTTGTGTCTATGTGGCTTCGGGCTGCATTCGCACGGGGGCTGGCGAGTTGCAGGAGCGGTTGCAGATTGTGTTTCGCGGTGTGCGGGAGGTCATCCAGACCTATGGCCCGGTCACCATGGGAATCGAAAAGGTCTTCATGGCCCGCAATGCCGACTCTGCACTGAAGCTGGGGCAGGCCAGGGGGGCGGCCATTGTGGCGGGTGCCGAGGAAGGGCTGGAGATCGCCGAGTACACGGCAACTCAGGTCAAGCAGGCGGTGGCCGGAACCGGTGGCGCCAACAAGGAGCAGGTGATGATGATGGTCATGCATTTGCTCAAGCTGACCCAGAAACCCCAGATCGATGCATCCGACGCCCTGGCAATTGCGCTGTGTCATGCGCACACACGTTCAAGCCTGATTCCACATGGTCTGGGGACTGCGCGCAGCCGCGGTGGCCGGTTGCGTCTCTGACTGCATCATTCGCATGCATATTTTTACTTGCAGGTCTGGCGACTCCTGTGATGATGGTGTTCATATTTTTCGCGCTGGCGATGCCAACGATGGGCAAGACGAAAGGAACTGATACGTGATTGGACGTTTACGTGGCTTTCTCGCCGAGAAACAGCCACCGCATCTGGTGCTGGACGTCAATGGCGTCGGCTATGAGCTGGAAGTACCCATGACGACGCTTTACCGCTTGCCGCATGTGGGTGAGCCAGTGACCTTGCATACCCATCTGGTGGTTCGCGAAGATGCGCATTTGCTCTATGGTTTTTACGAGAAACGCGAGCGTGAGCTGTTTCGTGAGCTGATTCGCCTCAATGGTGTCGGCCCTAAGCTGGCTCTTGCCTTGATGTCGGGCCTTGAGGTCGATGAGCTGGTGCGCTGTGTTCAGGCGCAGGATACTTCGGCCCTGACCCGGATTCCGGGGGTCGGCAAGAAGACTGCCGAGCGTCTGTTGGTCGAACTCAAGGACCGCTTCAAGGCCTGGGAGGCTCTGCCTGGCACATTTACGCTGGTATCCAGTGGCCCGAATCAGCCCGAGCCGGTGGCGTCTGCCGAGTCCGATGCGGTCAGCGCGCTGATTTCCCTGGGCTATAAACCTCAAGAGGCGAGCAAGGCCGTCTCTGCGATCAAGGAAAAAGGCTTGAGCAGTGCAGATCTGATCCGACGTGCTTTGAAGGGGATGGCGTAAGTGATTGAAGCTGATCGCCTGATTACCGCCAGCAGTGGTCGTGATCGTGAAGAACAACTGGACCGCGCCATTCGCCCTCTGAGTCTGGCTGACTACATTGGTCAGCCGACCGTGCGCGAGCAGATGGAGTTGTTCATCCAGGCCGCCCGTGGGCGCAATGAATCGCTGGATCACACCTTGATCTTCGGCCCGCCGGGGCTGGGCAAGACCACGCTGGCCAATATCATTGCCCAGGAAATGTCGGTTTCGATCAAAAGCACGTCCGGCCCCGTGCTGGAGCGTCCCGGGGATCTGGCCGCGATCCTGACCAACCTCGAACCCCATGATGTGCTGTTCATCGATGAAATCCATCGGTTGTCGCCTATCGTCGAAGAAGTTCTGTACCCGGCGATGGAAGACTTTCAGCTCGACATCATGATTGGTGAGGGGCCTGCCGCTCGCTCGATCAAGCTTGATCTGCCGCCTTTCACGCTGGTGGGGGCGACGACCCGCGCTGGCATGCTGACCAATCCGTTGCGCGACCGTTTCGGCATCGTTCAGCGCCTTGAGTTCTACAGCACGGCCGACCTGTCGACTATCGTGTCGCGCTCCGCCGGTATTCTCGGGCTGGTCATCGAGCCTGAGGGGGCCTTTGAAATAGCCCGTCGTGCTCGTGGAACGCCGCGTATTGCCAACCGCTTGCTGCGGCGCGTACGGGATTTTGCCCAGGTACGCGGTAATGGCCAGATCACCCGGCAAACGGCAGACAAGGCACTGAACCTGCTGGATGTCGACGAACATGGTTTCGACCATCAGGACCGGCGTCTTCTGCTGACCATGATCGAGAAGTTCGATGGCGGTCCTGTTGGCATAGACAGCCTGGCTGCGGCCATCAGTGAGGAGCGGCACACCATTGAAGACGTGCTGGAACCCTATTTGATCCAGCAAGGCTATATCATGCGTACGCCGCGTGGACGAGTCGTTACCCGGCACGCCTACCTGCACTTTGGGCTGAACATTCCTTCGAGAATGAGCGAGATGTCTGCGTCGGAGGATTTCGTGGATGACTCGACCGATTAATAGTGGCCACCGCCGATTTATTTGTAGTTTTGGTGGTCAGATTGCCAGCGTGATGGCTGAAGCCATCAATAAGTGGCAAAACCATGAAAAACAGTTGCCTGACCCGATTGGCAACCTGAGGAGTAAGCACTAGAGTATGCGCGCGCAAAACGGGGCTCCGTCGTTCGCACATCGCTGTCGCGTTTATTACGAAGACACCGATGCAGGCGGCATCGTCTACTACGTCAACTATTTGAAATTCATGGAGCGGGCTCGTACCGAGCAGCTGCGAGCGCTGGGTTTTGCCCAGTCCGAGCTGGCGAAGGAGGACCTGCTGTTCGTCGTGCATTCCAGTGAGGCTCGTTATCACAAGCCGGCGCGACTGGACGATGAGCTGCTGGTAAGCGCTGAAGTAATCGAATTGAACCGTGTCAGCCTGCGTTTCAAACAGCAGGTCAGGCTGGCTGCGGATGCAACGCTGCTCTGTGAGGGGCAGTTTTTGGTGGCGTGTGTACGCGCCGATAGTTTGAAACCCCGGGCCATTCCCGAAGCTTTGCGAGCGGCCTTTGCCGACCAGAGCGGCGCGGGCATACATTCAGAGCAGGAGATAAAGCGTGGAAGCTAACGTCGTCGACCATTCCTCCATGTGGAGTTTGGTCAGCAATGCCAGCATTGTTGTTCAGTTGGTCATGCTGATGCTTGTGGCTGCTTCAGTCACTTCGTGGATCGTGATCTTTCAGCGCGGCAACATGCTGCGTGCCGGTCGGCGTGCCCTGGACAGCTTCGAGGAGCGTTTCTGGTCCGGTATCGATCTTTCCAAGCTCTATCGTCAGGCGGGCAGCAACCCTGACCCGGACTCCGGCGTCGAGCAGATCTTCCGTGCCGGCTTCAAGGAGTTCTCCCGTCTGCGTCAGCAGGCTGGCGTCGATCCAGATGCGGTGATGGAAGGCGTGGCTCGTGCCATGCGCGTTGCCATTTCCCGTGAAGAAGAAAAACTGGAAGCCGGTCTGCCGTATCTGGCAACCGTGGGTTCCACCAGTCCTTATATCGGCCTGTTCGGTACGGTCTGGGGGATCATGAACTCCTTCCGCGGTCTGGCGACTGCGCAGCAGGCGACCCTGGCCACTGTAGCTCCCGGTATTGCCGAGGCCCTGATTGCAACGGCTATCGGTCTGTTCGCGGCAATCCCTGCGGTTATCGCTTACAACCGTTTTGCCGCTCGCAGCGAGACTCTGATCGGCCGTTACTACACGTTCGCTGATGAGTTCCAGGCGATCCTGCACCGTAAAGTGCATACCAGCGAAGAGTGAGCAGGTAATTCCCCATGGCTTTAATCGCTCGAGATCGTCGCAGAAAACGCAAGCCGGTCGCCGAAATGAACGTAGTGCCATACATCGACGTGATGTTGGTGCTGCTCGTCATCTTCATGGTGACCGCTCCCATGATCAACCAGGGCGTGAAAGTCGACTTGCCCAAGGTCTCCAGCGAGGCTTTGCCGCAAGACAACAACAATCAGGTCCTGACCATTTCGATCAAGGCTGACAAGACCTACTACTGGAACCTTGGCAGCGAAGTCGATACCGAAAAGCAGATGGACAAGGCAATGACACTGCCTCAACTGACTGCAGCCGTGACCAAGATCGTCGCAGCCGGTCGTGATGCCGGCAAGCAGACGCAGGTTTTCATTCGTGGCGACAAGACCGTTGATTACGGTTCTGTGATGGGCACGATGGGCGGGCTGCAGAAGGCTGGGGTAGGAAATGTTGGCTTGATTACTGAGGCCCCCTGATGCAGCCGATTCGAGAGCCGTCTGCCTCGGAAAGCTACTTCTGGCCCTCTGTCTGGGCTGTGGCGCTGCATATCCTGATTTTTGGCATGCTTTTCGTGAGCTTTGCCATGACACCTGAGTTGCCGGAGGCTAAACCTGTTGTTCAGGCTACGCTGTACCAACTCAAGTCCAAGAGCCAGGCGACGACCCAGACCAACCAGAAGATTGCGGGCGAGGCAAAGAAAGCCGCTGCACGACAGACTGAAGTCGAGCAGCTGGAGCAGAAGAAGATCGAGCAGCAGAAACAGGAAGCTGTAAAGGCTGCGGAACAAAAGAAAGAAGAGGCTGCTCAAAAAGCCGAAGAACAGAAGGCCGAAGAGCAGAAAGCTGCTGACGAGGCGAAAAAGGCCGAGCAGAAAGCCGAGGAAGCCAAAAAGGCCGATGAGGCCAAGAAGGCTGCCGATGCGAAAAAGGCTGAAGAGAAACAATTGGCTGATATAGCCAAGAAGAAAGCCGAAGAAGAAGCGAAGAAGAAAGCCGAGGAAGACGCGAAGAAAGCCGCCGCCGAGGAAGCCAAGAAACAGGCTGCCGATGAAGCGAAGAAAAAAGCGGCTGAAGACGCGAAGAAAAAGGCTGCCGAGGACGCCAAGAAGAAAGCTGCTGCCGACTCTGCGAAAAAAGCACAGGAAGCTGCACGCAAGGCTGCAGAGGACAAGAAGGCACAGGCCCTGGCCGACCTGCTTTCCGACAAGCCACAGCGGCAACAGGCTCTGGCCGATGAACTTGGCGACGAGACTGCGGGTAACTTCGATGACCTGATTCGTCTGCGTGCATCCGAAGGCTGGGCTCGCCCACCATCGGCGCGCAAGGGCATGGCAGTGGTATTGCAGATCGGCATGTTGCCGGACGGTACAGTGACTTCGGTGACTGTTTCCAAGTCTAGTGGTGACGGTCCGTTCGACAGTTCGGCAGTGGCAGCGGTCAAGAATATTGGTCGTTTGACAGAAATGCAGGGTTTGAAGCCAGCGGACTTCGCTCCCTATCGTTCATTCAAGATGACATTCACACCTGAGGATCTAGCCTTGTGATTAACCTTCTTCGAGGACTGCTTTTGGTTCTTTGCTGCGCGGCGGGCTTAGCCGTTGCAGAAGAAAAGAACATCATGGTCACCAGCGGAAGTGACCGCGCCACTCCGATTGCTGTCGTGCCTTTTGGCTGGCAGGGCGGCAACGTGCTGCCGGAAGACATGGCCGATATCGTCAGTAACGACCTGCGTAACTCGGGTTACTACTCGCCGATTCCCAAACAGAACATGATCAGCCTGCCGACCCAGGCCAGCGAAATCATTTTCCGTGACTGGAAGGCCCTGAATGCGCAATACGTCATGGTCGGCAACATTGTCCCGGCGGGCGGTCGTCTGCAGATCCAGTACGCGCTGTTCAACGTTGCCACCGAGCAGCAGGTTCTGACCGGTAGCGTGTCGGGTACCAACGACCAGTTGCGGGACATGGCGCACTACATTGCCGACCAGTCGTTCGAGAAACTGACCGGCATCAAGGGCGCGTTCTCCACCCGCATGCTGTACGTGACTGCCGAGCGCTTCTCGGAAAGCAACACCCGTTACACCCTGCAACGTTCGGACTACGACGGTGCCCGTGCCGTGACGCTGCTGCAATCGCGCGAGCCGATCCTGTCGCCACGCTTTGCTCCTGATGGCAAGCGCATCGCCTATGTATCGTTCGAGCAGAGACGCCCACGTATCTTCGTTCAGCATATCGATACCGGTCGCCGTGAGCAGATCACCAACTTCGAAGGCCTCAACGGCGCGCCTGCATGGTCGCCTGATGGCAGCAGGCTGGCGTTCGTGCTGTCCAAGGACGGCAACCCTGAGGTTTACGTGATGAACCTGGCGACTCGTCAGCTGAGCCGCGTGACCAACGATTCGTCCATCGATACCGAACCGTTTTTCGGCAAGGATGGCTCTACGCTGTACTTCACGTCGGACCGTGGCGGCAAGCCACAGATCTACAAGACAAACATCAATGGCGGTGGTGCCGAGCGTGTGACGTTCGTGGGTAACTACAATGCCAACCCGAAATTGTCAGCTGATGAAAAGACGCTGGTAATGATTCACCGGCAGGACGGCTTCACTAATTTCAAGGTCGCAGTGCAGGATTTGGCTCGCGGAAGTGTAAAAATCCTCACAGATAGCAACCTTGATGAGTCGCCTACTGTTGCGCCCAACGGCACCATGGTAATCTACGCCACCCGCCAGCAGGGCCGGGGAGTCTTGATGCTCGTGTCCATTAACGGACGCGTAAGGCTCCCGCTTCCTACCGCTCAAGGCGAAGTCAGAGAACCTTCCTGGTCCCCTTACCTGAACTGACGCGGCGCTACACGATTTGCTTAACACACTGGGGTTCATTAGGAGTTTCAAGATGGAAATGTTGAAGTTTGGTAAGTTTGCTGCGCTGGCTCTGGCCATGGCTGTAGCTGTTGGTTGCTCGTCCAAAGGCGGTGATAATGCTGGCGCTGGCGCTGTTGACCCTAACGCTGGTTACGGTGCCAACACTGGCGCTGTAGATGGCAGCCTGAGCGAAGAAGCTGCTCTGCGTGCAATCACCACCTTCTACTTCGAATACGACAGTTCGGATCTGAAGCCAGAAGCACTGCGCTCCCTGGACGTGCATGCTAAAGACCTGAAAGCAAACGGCGCTCGCGTCGTTCTGGAAGGCAACACCGACGAGCGTGGTACTCGTGAGTACAACATCGCCCTGGGCGAGCGTCGTGCGAAAGCCGTTCAGCGCTACCTGGTTCTGCAAGGCGTTTCCCCAGCTCAGCTGGAGCTGGTTTCCTACGGCGAAGAGCGTCCAGTTGCTACCGGCAACGACGAGCAGTCCTGGGCTCAAAACCGTCGCGTCGAACTGCGTAAGTAATTTGACATGCGAACGTGCCGACGTGCTTTAACCGTTTTGGCCCTCACCCTCCCGCTTTCAGCGTGGGGTGCGGTTCCTGTGGTCGATGACAATTCTGGCTCTGGTAGCAGCAGTTATCCGCCAGCGGGTTATGGCACGTCCGGCGCCTATGCCGGGGGAGGGGTTTCGACCCCGACCTCGGCAAATGGTCAGCTGTTCATGCAATTGCAGCAAATGCAGGAAGAAATCGCGCGCTTGCGTGGTCTCGTTGAAGTCCAGCAGAACGATATTCAGCGCATGAAGCAGGAAGCGCTGGAGCGTTATCAGGATCTGGATTCTCGTATCTCCAGTGGCGCAGCCGCTGCAGCTACCAATAATTCCCAACCTTCTGGCGGCAGTATCGACGCCAGCGGGACGCCTTCGGCCCCAGCGGCCCAGGCTCCGGCAGCAGGCACAGAGCCTCCTGATCCGGCGAAGGAAAAGCTCTATTACGAAGCGGCCTTCGATTTGATCAAAGCCAAGGATTTCGATAAGGCCAGTCAGGCTTTTACCGCTTTCCTGCGCAAGTACCCAAACAGCTCGTATGCGGGCAATGCCCAATACTGGCTGGGCGAAGTGAATCTGGCCAAGGGTGACCTTCAGGGCGCTGGCCAGGCATTTGCCAAGGTCAGCCAGTTGTACCCGAAGCATTCCAAGGTGCCTGATTCGCTTTATAAGCTGGCCGATGTTGAGCGTCGCCTCGGTCACACAGACAAGGTCAAAGGCATTTTGCAGCAAGTCGTTGCCCAATATCCGGGCAGTTCCGCTGCACAATTGGCACAGCGGGATCTTCAGCGTCTCTGATGCGCAGACCCGTTATTCAAGAAAGCCGCGCTTGTCGCGGCTTTTTTCGTTAGAATTTCGCACCCGAAATTCCGGTAATTATTACGCTTCGCTGGATTCTGCGATTGCAGGGTGCTTTGAAGTGCCTGACGGAGGCGGACGGCCTGTTTAGCTGTTACGCCCGTGGCTTATATGCAAGACACATTACGCATCACCGAAATATTTTACTCGTTACAGGGTGAAACCCGTACGGCTGGGCTGCCCACCGTATTCGTGCGCCTCACTGGTTGCCCCCTGCGCTGCCAGTATTGCGACAGTGCCTATGCTTTCAGCGGTGGAAAGATCCATACGCTGGATGACATCCTTGAGCAGGTCGCTGCCTATCACCCGCGCTATGTCTGTGTGACCGGTGGTGAACCGCTTGCCCAGCCCAATGCGATTCCCTTGCTTGAGCGCCTGTGCGATGCCGGTTATCAGGTTTCGCTGGAAACCAGTGGTGCCCTGGACATATCGGCTGTCGATTCTCGTGTCAGCCGCGTGGTCGACTTGAAGACTCCGGGCTCCAAGGAAGTCGCGCGCAACCGCTACGAAAACATGGAATTGCTGACTCCCAACGATCAGGTCAAGTTTGTGATCTGCTCCAGGGACGACTACGACTGGGCGGTTTCCAAGCTGATCCAGTACGGGCTGGACAAGCGGGCTGGCGAAGTACTGTTCTCTGCCAGCCACCATGAATTGAAAGGGCGGGACCTGGCGGACTGGATCGTTGCAGACAACCTGCCTGTCCGCTTGCAGATGCAATTGCACAAAATTCTTTGGGATGACGAGCCGGGGCGCTGAAATGAGTGAATTGACCATGACCGAAAAACGAGCCGTAATCCTGCTGTCCGGCGGCCTTGATTCAGCCACTGTAGTTGCCATGGCCCGAGCCGAAGGCTACGCCTGCTACACCATGAGTTTCGACTATGGGCAGCGCCATCGTGCCGAGCTGAACGCTGCTGCACGTGTTGCACGGGATCTGGGCGCCATCGAGCACAAGGTTATCGGCCTCAACCTCAACGGGATTGGTGGTTCTGCATTGACCGACAGCTCCATCGCTGTCCCTGAGTCGCCGACTGAAGGCATTCCGGTTACTTACGTACCTGCACGCAATACCGTGTTCCTGTCCCTTGCTCTTGGCTGGGCAGAGGTGCTGGAAGCCCGCGATATCTTTATCGGCGTCAATGCCGTGGATTATTCAGGCTATCCGGATTGCCGCCCCGAGTTCGTCGAGTCGTTCGAGCGCATGGCCAATCTGGCGACCAAGGCGGGTGTTGAGGGGCAGGGGTTCACCATCCGTGCGCCGCTGCAAAACCTCAGCAAGTCAGACATCGTCAAGGCTGGCGTGGCTCTGGGCGTCGATTATGCGCTCACCGTTTCGTGCTATCAGGCTGATGATGAAGGCCGCGCATGCGGTAAATGCGACAGCTGCCGCCTGCGTGCAGAAGGCTTCGCAGCCGCCGGTGTAGCGGACCCGACACGTTATTTTTAATTTTTTTACAGAAAGGTGTTGAATTACTGATAAAAATCAGTAATATACGCGCCACACAACAGAGGGTCGTTAGCTCAGTTGGTAGAGCAGTTGGCTTTTAACCAATTGGTCGTAGGTTCGAATCCTACACGACCCACCATTTTCTAGCTTCAAATAGCTTTTTGAAGCTTTTCTCTTGATCGAATCCATCAATTCGTTCTGTGTCTGAACTCATGTGTTCAGAGATCGAAGCTGAAGGTGATCAAGTATGATGAGTTAGCATCAGCAAAAAAGCGGAGCTTGTAACCTGAGGTGATCAACATCCAGAGCAAGCAGCCGTCTGCAGCGAAACATATCCTTGTCCTGATGTGATGTCAAATTGGAACATGACTTTTCTGTTTCCAACAACGCTGTTGGTCAGCGATCCTTCGCATCACGTCCCTCTACCTCATCTCATGAATCCCTAGGCTGGTCTTGCTGTTTCACCTGTTCCAGTTGAGCGCTCGTGGTGAGTTTTGAACCAGGTCATTTAGCTGATCTGTAATTTTCCGGTCGTGCGCATTAGCTGAAACCGACGTTGAGCCTTTTCCTTTTCTTTGCTTCAACCAATCCTGCAGGTGCTCTAGGAGGCTATCCATGTCTTCTGCAGTGATCTCTTCACGTGGATACAGCTCTGCTTGGTAGATTTTCTCGGGCCTGATCACAATTGCGTCTTCAATGTGCTCATCCTCAAATCTGCTGGATCTGGGAGAGTGGTTTTCTGCAGACAGGATCTCGCATCGAGTAACTGGTTGTACCGGTGGAGTCATGTCGATTTTTTGCAGCACCGGTTTTTCACGAGCAGATTCGATCATCGCAGTAGTGTGATCTGACAGCCTGTGCAAAACCGTGCCCAGATCGATGCGCGCTTTGTGTGAAATCTGCGCGGGAGCCTGGCTGCGCTCATTCAAGACAACTCGCATGAATTCGTAATCGGGCTCGATGTAATCCATGGTCGTCGCAATATTGGTGTGGTTGAGCAGCGTTTTTGTGACGTGGATGTTCCTTTCTGGCTGCTTCATCAGATCAGTTGCAATCGTGTGTCTGAAGCGGTGTGGGGTCATCCTCACACCGGTCTCTTTTGTAAGCTTCTTGTACATCGATTCGACTTGATCTGAGTTCATGTATTTGCTCCGGTAGTACACCGAAAAGCGGTTCACGTTGAACAACTGATCCGTTTTGGCAAAGCGTAGGGCTTCAGCTGACTGCATCAGTGTCATTAGATAAGGCATAAGCCCGTCAGGGATCGGGATCATGAACTCCCGGTGTGTTTTCTCCAGATCACCCTGAACACGGATCAGGCGTTTTTTCAGATCAACATCAGAGAGCTGCACGCAGAGCAATGCATTCAGCCGAACGCCGGTGTAGTAAAACGTCTCGTACACGGTTAACCAGAACCAGGCCGGTGTGATCTTCGCTCGTCTCTGGTTTTTCTGTTCCTCGTCAATGAGAGCCAGCAACCAGCTCCTACCCCGTGATATCGCATCAACGACCACTGTCTTCTTAGGTTTTTTCGGAGGAATCACCTGGGTGCGACTGAAAGGGTTGATGGCCAGATTTCCAATCCCGTGTTTGACGGCGAATCCGAAAATTGTCCTAAGGTGGCTGGAGTACGTATTCCAGCTTCGCTTTGACAGTCCACGTTCGAGCTGTGACTTGCGCCACAAAAGAACCTGTCGGGCGTCAATCTCGTTGGCTGGACCGTCACCAAAATGCCGAATCAAAGCCCGGGTTGCTGCGTTGTAAATGCTCACCGAAGCGGGACGCAAGTTGTGTGCACTGACATACTCTTTGGTCAGTTCCAAAATGGTCATCATTCTGTTGCGTCCTTAGCATCCGCACCGACCAGCTTCACAATTGCGTTGTCGTATGGGACTTCATTGAACACAGTCGTTGGTGATTTCAACAGATACCCTCTCAGTTCCTTGGATTTGCGTGGGCCTTTTACCTCGCATGTGAAAATGTTGAGATTCGCGCTGGTCTTGCGGTGCAATTTCAACTTTTCAAACGCTCGCTGCACCAACTGCCAAGGCTCCAAATCCTTGGCTTTTGCCGCTGTTTGGATGTCTGGATGTTCTAGCGCGTAGCGTTTGAATATATCAGGACTCACTAGAAACGCAGTTCCATCAACTGTGTGAACTCGAGCTTTAGCGTCATTAATTACGAGTTTGTGTGAGAGCACACCTTCCCTGAGCCATGAAAGAAACTCGGTACCGTAATCTTCTTGCTCCGCCGGAAGGGGGACATTCAGATCTGTCTCAGAAGCCGGTTGCGGCTTGGGTTGTCTCAGCTTGTTTGGTTTCTGTGTGGCCACCGGTGGAACAGATACATCTTCCTCAGTGCTGGTAGAAACAGTGATTTTGCCTTGGGGTATGTCTTCAAATAGAGATAGCAAATCGTCCATGTGATCTGTGTCGCTCTGCGTGGTTTTCTGTGTGGATGGCAGAGCATTCTGAGTCGGAGTGCTTGATTTAGATAGCATTATGCTATTGGGCGATGTGTCTAAACCGCTATTCTGAGTATCAGCACCTTGATCGGTAGCAGCATTATCTTCTGCCGGCGCTGCGTCTACCGTCAGAGTGCCGCTGTAGCTCGGTGGGCGCTGGTCTGCCTGAGGCCAAACGAGGGCAGGGGCGACTTTCAATACTGTGAATGTCTTTACCCATCCTTGCCCATTGTCGATTGTGACACTCCAGATAGCCTTGTCCTGGACGTTGGTCTGGATGATGGCCTGGTCCTGAAGCATGTTGAACATCGGAGCATTAGAGTTAGGAATTCCCTCAATGCCCTGGGTCAGTAGCGCAGCTCTGAGTTGATCAGTCGTGGGCTTGCTTACCAGCCACAAGGCGTCCTGGGTCAGCCATCCATCTGAAGGTCCGTCTGGTTGGTTCAGTTTAAATTTCTCTTTCACCAACATCCGCAATGCGTCGACCAACTGACGTTGCAGAGATTGTTTTGGTGCTGACATCGCTCGTTCGGGATTTCCGCCCAGCTCTTGTGCGACAGATGACTGGTCGGCCTGAGTGACGATTTCTCCCAGGATGCCGGCATGTTCGTATTGACCGGCCAGGGTGTAGATCAACTGTGCCCACAACTCGGGAAACCCACTGAGCCAGTCCAAAGCTTCATTGGGAAGCACCTGTGCGTAAAGCAGTGAAGAGGCCGCACCATGCAATCGGTAATCTCGGCCTTTCACATACCGAAATCTGTAGGGCTGTGTCAGGGGGCCGTACCAAGGATGCCACGCTTTTCCGTCCTGCAACTCCACTCTCACATCGACCGCGATTTTCCCCAAGTCATGCATCAGCGCGCCATATGCGGCAGCAGCTGACCAGGCTTCAGCTTGGGCTGCTTGCGACTCAGGCGGTGCCCCGATCGGGAGAAGGTATGTCTGACGAACTTTTAAAGCGTAAGCGACAATTTCTAGGCCGTGGTCCAGCATTCCTCCAGGATAGGCATGGTGATGATTTTCGGATGCCGGCAGTTGTTGCACGAGCGAGGCATAGCGTTGCAGTGGGGTGAGATACAGTGCGCCGAACTGCTTGCGTGACAGGGATGTTCGTTGCCATATATTTTCGAGCAGGCTCCGCCTCCTCGGGGTACTAAGTAGGCTATCTGAGGACTCGGGAGGTATGAAGCCCTCAATATTTGTTCCGGATGATTTGGTTTTTGTTGGTTTGCGTCGAAGAAAAGAAAGCATGGCATTGCCCATGAGAAGGTCATAGGGATGTCTTTTCCCTTCTCTTATTCTTGATGGCAATGGTTAAACGATAATTGACCTCCAAAGGGTTGATCAAAGTCAACGCCGTCATTCATAGCCTGGCAACAGTTATATTTTAGGAAGCTATACGGTATCTGAAGGAATGCCTCTATTCGGTTTACAGACTCTGTTGTGGGATGCGATTGGATCCGTAATTTCTCAGGGTAATAAAGATTCGGACTACTTGAGGTTATCCCTTGAGTATTAGCTGATTCAGCTACCTCTTACTGAATTATGACATCCACAACTTGAACATTTGATAACTAAATTAGAAATGCGGCCGCGGTTAGTACTTTCTGCTAAGATAACACCGCAAGCGCCACAAAGATAATCTGAACCATCGAAATCATAGCTTTTAATGCAAACATAAGGGTTGATTTTTATAAAGGAAGGTTTGGCGGCTATAACTGATGCGGTTCCGTTTTTTGGGCTTGGAATAACTTCGAGTTTAATTCTTTTCAAAGCTTTTCTCCATAAAACTGGTGAGTACAAAAAGATTTGACTTAAGAATGTCAATCTCAATAGATGAAAGGTGGATTTCATCCCCAAGTCTAATCATATAGGGGCGGCTATCGTCATCAAGAATGGTTATGCTTGAGAGGTTTAGCGCGTCTAGGCCCCCACTGTGAATCTTACCTCCATGATGTTGAAATGCATTTCTAATCTCTACATGCTTATGTATAAAATCTGCTTGGGAAGTCATCGCTTGCAATTTTAGTAATTTGCAAATGATTTTATACTTCTCCTTATAAGGTAGAAAGCTAAACCCATTCACAGCATTTCTTACTACTTGAGCTTCAGCGGTTTCTGTAGAGGAGAAGTCATATGCAAAGCTTTTGCTCTTCGGTAAGTGATGCTTTCTTACGCCTGTAACGTGTTCATTTACAAGGGCGCGATATATGTCCTGAAGCAGGTCAGCCCATACCGCCACAGCCTTTGCTTGAAAAAGCTCGGAAACTGCGTTGCGAACGGCTATTCGTTTGTCGAAAAGTTCAGAGGCATAAATCGGCTCTGATTGGGAGTCACCAGAGAGCTTTATTGAAATTGATGCGCTACGGTCTTTCTGAAGAAGTTGTATGCCAATGTCATGGGTCGCCAAACCCAGAATATACTCTCTAAATAGGCCGTTAAGCGAGTGCTGAAAGTTGTATATGATTTTGTTCATTAATGCACCTTCAGTTTTTATCTATATTGCACTCTTTATTTTAAAGGTCAAGAAAAATCCGATTCGAGTGTGTAAGCCCGGCCTGTCATTCCGGGAATGCCGAGGGCTACGGGTTGTCCTGGCCTGTAAGCTAATGGTTGAAGTGTTTGTCATACTAGAAAATTCACTTCAGCTCTAATCTTGCTCAGTAAAACTAAAGTCATTGCCAACGCCTCAGTCATATCCGGAGCTTGGAGGTCTGATGTGCCGAAGTCGTGAGGCAAACCAGTTGTGATGGTCAGGCTCCAAGAGCCAGTTGCGCCATTGATATCAACTGAGAGGTATTCGGTCATGCCTTGTCTGTAGGGCCAGATCAACGCTGTGACAGTTCCAGTGGTGCTTGTTCTCACGTTGTTTGCGACCGCATCAGCCCATTGTTCGATCTCAGGAAGAATAGTGCGTGTGCTGGGGCCAATCTTGCAAAGAATCTTCACTTCATCTGGTACAGAGCTGCCGTTGGGTGTGGGCATACTTACTCTCCTGTGAGAAAGGAAAGAGCATTCCCTAAGGCGGCTGGGTCAGTCAGTAGCTAACCATTTTCGATTGGGGAAGGGTTTGTAAGGGACTGCTTGGAGCATCGTTGGGCATGATCGACTCCACAAGCCACATTCATGAGTAATGCCAAATGCCGATTCGTCATTGCATCGTCCACCTGATCGACAAGAAACCCGACGGTACGCCCGCTGTTCTCCATGCTCGCGATACCGAACTCGCCGAGTCCCAGGCCATCGAGAACATGCTCGCGGACCTCAACGAGAGCTATAACGCCAAACAGGGCAAGGCCTGGGGACTGTTCCATGCCGAATCCGGCGCGCACCCTTTCAGCGGCTGGCTGAAGGAATACCTGGACGGCGCAAACGACTTCACGGCGTTCTCTCGTGTGTCGGTGGAACATCTGCAAAAGCTGATGGAAGAATCCAACCTGTCGGTGGGCGGTCATGTGCTGTTTGCGCACTACCAGCAAGGCATGACCGATTACCTGGCCATCGCCCTGCTGCACCACAGCGAAGGCGTGGCGGTGAATGACGAATTGGACGTGACACCATCACGCCATCTGGATCTGGGCCAGTTGCACCTGGCTGCCCGGATCAACATCTCGGAATGGCAGAACAACAAGCAGTCCAAGCAGTACATCTCTTTCATCAAGGGCAAGAACGGCAAGAAAGTCTCGGAGTACTTCCGCGACTTCATCGGCTGCCAGGAAGGCGTGGACGGCCCCGGCGAGACCCGCACTCTGCTCAAGGCGTTCAGCGACTTCGTGGAAAGTGAAGACCTGCCGGAAGAGTCGGCACGGGAGAAAACCAAGACCCTGGTGGATTACGCCAGCAGCCAGAGCAAACTGGGCGAGCCCATGGGCCTGGAAGAGCTGTCCGAGCTGATCGACGAAGACCGCCCGCGTGCGTTCTACGATCACATCCGCAACAAGGATTACGGCCTGTCGCCGGAGATCCCGGCAGACAAGCGCACCCTGAACCAGTTCCGCCGTTTTACTGGCCGCGCTGAGGGACTGTCGATCAGCTTTGAAGCTCACCTGCTCAGTGACAAGATTGAGTACGACGAGGATGCGGGTACGCTTGTAATCAAAAACTTGCCCACGCAGCTCACCGATCAGTTGAAAAGAGCTAAGGCTCTTCAATGACCGATCATGCAGCAGCTCTTAGTTTTTATGTTGTGATATCTACGAAAGGCCAAATCAGCTTCGCTAGAGACGCCGTATGCGAGCACCAATTGCAACATTACGGCTTCGATATCGGGGCTGAAATAGGTGGCTGCAATCGCGGGTTGTATAGGACTGGAAATCGAGTTGCGCTGCTGTTTTCAAACAAAGCTAATCGGTCAGACTACCTCAGTAACCTCAGTACATATGGTTCGGAATCTCCCGGGTTTCCTTCCGAGCTGCTGGGTTGGTGGTTTGCGTAACACTTTGCGGAAAGTTGATGCAGGCCTGCTACATCACTAACTGAATCACGGATCAAGGAGTTACCACATGAGCGCGAACAAGATCACGACACAAGTTTTCATGTTGCCTGATGATGAAGTCGCTCGCAAAAAATTCCTAGCCGAAGTGAACGCGCTTGCCAGTGAGTACGGAGCCGTTTGGGTTTCCGGTTCGGTATACGACGAAATGGCATATGCAGACCTGCTGGCAGAAGAGCTATCTGACCATATTACCGACATGGCCATAGAAGACATTCGCCATAATTTCGAGCGCAAATCACGTGAAATTGAATCGATTTAGGATATTTCCTAGTAATACGAGCAAGAGCAGCAGGACTTAACTGGTCAACTACTACGCCGAGCTGGGGATTGTGGAGCAGGCATCTGCTACAGCTCCAGCACAGGCCCCTGTGTCTGTAGAGTGACTCTTACGCTTTACACCTGAAGGTCAGGGGTATATATACCGTGTCCAGGCGTGAGAGCCTGGCCTGAAGTGGAATACCTATGCGCAGACGCGCAGCCAAGGAGTCGTTATGTCCGATTCACCCGAGAAAAAAGCAGCGATCGCTCGTCTGCTGGAGTTGGAGCAGATCCTGGCAGCAGCCGAAAAGGACCTAGCAGACTGGCAGGATTATGACTACCATCGCAGCGACGGCAGCATGCGCCAAGACCAGATGCACGAAGAAGAAGGCCGGAGACTGCGTGACGCGGTTTATCACGCGCGCCAGGCGGTGGAGGCTCAAAAGCTGGTGATCGCAAAGTTGCCCTGAGGTTTGCCCTGAAACTCCAAGAAGCCCACGGTGCGGGCTTCTTTTTGCCTGCCGGATAAGAAGAATTTGTCTTTGATTCGGTAATCATTCAGGCGGAAAGGCGTGTTTTTCAAGGGCATCACAAAAGCAGGTGCCCTTGAAGTTTTTAGATAGTCATGCTTTACCTTGCAAGTCTCTTGCAGCATACAAATCAACATTTAGTCTGTCGCAGAGAGCCGTATACTGAGCTATTGTGTTGATTATGCCCTGAAGCCTCTGCATGTTTCCAACGGCAGTCTCACGAGACACGCCGAGGGCTTCAGACTCTCGGAGTATTTCCTTCGATAGCTCGGCATTAATTTCTTGGTTAATCGCTAAGGCGCTTTTTGAAATAGCTCTGAAGTCACGGAACGAATCCAGTTTTTTATCCGTGAGGTATCTGATGAGATACCCAAACTCGTGAACAACTAGCCGGTTGATATTAAGGCCGCCGTACCCGTGAAATGTCATTGCATGATCCGACATGAACTTTTCGATTTCAGTCGGTTTTGTTTTTTTGTCGGTGATTTTTTGAAATAGCTTTGTAATCAGACTTAGCATTTCTACTCATTCCTTTTAGATGGTTCGCTTCGCTATATATCGAGACTGTGGTGCAAGACGATTATAACTGAGATGGCTACCAAAATCATTATCTTGGGTAACTGTGGGTGTCGGATTCTTTACGTTGAAAGTATACTAATTTTTCAATACGTCGACTATGCTTTCGTTATTGGGTTTTACTGTTTGAAGTCAAGTGAATGATTTTGGTCTGCTTTATCAATATTTCTAATGTTTTACTGTTTTCAAGAATATATGAGGCTCATTAGCTATGCGGCAGTTTGAAATAGATGACATAGCTAAGGCTGCTGCCGGTGATCCAGACGCTCAGTTACGTGTTGATCGCCGTCTCGAAGTACTCCAATGGGGCCATGCAAAACGTTCGTCTGCACTCAGTCTCGCAAGCCCTCAATGGCGCAATAAAAAAGCTATCCGTGCTTTTTACAAGGAGGCTCGTAGGCTTACTTTGGAAACTGGTGTTAAGCATGAAGTGGATCACATCGTTCCGATTCAGGCAAAAAATGTCTGTGGCCTACATGTCGAACATAATTTGCGAATAATTACCAAGGTCGCTAATGTAAAAAAAACATGCGCGCTTTTCTGATGTTGACACTTCCGATCAGTTAGAAGGGTTTGGTCTTTGTGTTACGTCAGGTAAACGAATTTTCAAGCGAGCTTTGCTCGTTGGTAAACCGATAGTAGCTTTAGGTTGCGGGGGTGTCTGTTACCGAATAAATTCCTACTGTGGTCAGCTCTCAGTTGTCGTCGTCGGAAAGTATGAATCTGTTGCGTGGTTAAATTCTTTGATAGCCAGTGAGTCTGCTTTGGGCCTGATGTTTGTCAGTTCGATCGTATCTGAATGATTGAGCGCTTTAGGGCTTCGCCGCTCTATCCCCTTTGGCAGCCGCAGGCCCCTTTCTGGTAAGGCACTTACCCTTGAACCCCCATTCCATTCAAACCCTTCCAACCCCTTTGCTTGAGCCATTTGTCCCTTTTAGCGTGGGGTGGATCGGGGTGGCTACTCAACCAGTTGGGGATGGTATAAACTTTGGTATATACCTTTCCGAGGGAGCATGAGATATGAGCCAAACTGCCAAGGTTTTCCTGAATGGCCGGAGCCAGGCTGTACGTCTGCCGGCATCGTTCAGGTTCGACTCCAACGAGGTGTTCATCCGTCGTGACCCGCTAACCGGTGACGTGATCCTTTCAAGCAAGCCTGAGTCCTGGGAGGGCTTCTTGAGCCTGGTGCAAGACACTGAGGTGCCTGATGACTTCCTGGGTGGGGATGAGCGATATCATGCTGAGGCAGGTGCTCGTGATCCTCTGGCGGGGATCGAGGAGTGAGTCAATATCTCTTGGACACCAATACCGTGAGCCAGCTCTTGAGAGGACATCCCAACGTCATCAACCGTGTTCAGCAAGTGCCGATGTCAGCAGTATGTATCTCTGCAATTACTGAGGCAGAATTGAAGTATGGGCTGGCTAGGCGTCCGCAAGCGCTCAAACTTAAAGGCCTGGTTACCGAGTTCCTGAAGCGCGTTGATGTACTACCCTGGGACAGTGATGTTGCTGAAACGTATGGCCGCATTCGTGCTGAGGCAGAATCTAATGGTAAAACACCGGGCACACTGGATCTGCTTATTGCTGCTCATGGCGTAAGTGTCGGTGCTGTTGTGGTTACGAGTGATAAAGCATTCAGTTATGTTCCAGATATAGTTGTTGAGGATTGGTTAATTGGGTGAGGCATAAATTAAATTGTGCATCTCGTCGGTTATGTGTCTGGAAGTGTAAAGTGAGTTGAAAGTTTCATGAGTTGGGTTTATAAATAACATCAGAACGACATCTTGTCGGTGTCAAAGGAGGTGACCATGACTACCAATACAACCAAGCAAGGTAGCTTCGCAATGCGCCTCGGGCAAACGCTGGGTCGCGGTGCCGCTGGCATGTTGCGTATGGAGCGTGCTCTATGGGCTGGTGTGTCCAAGGCTGGTATGCCAGCAGTGGTAGTTACCGCTTTGAAGTGGGCGGCTCGTTTAGGCGCGGCCGTCCTTGCACTCTGGGGAGCACTTTATGTTGTTCCAGTCGTGGTTTTTATGGCGGTTTTGATTGGTGTTGCAAATCATGTGTCTGCTGAAGATGTATTGAATGAGGCGATGGCACGGGACAATGATTTTTACTCAACTAACGGAAAACCTGAGTTGCGTGAAGGTTTGGAAGGGTTCGGGACTTATATACGTGGTCAGCGTGTAGACTAAAGAAGTACCAAGCATTAGGTATGCCTGGTACCTTTTTATTTTGTTATTTTCCTTTAGACGCTACTGCAGATATTATCGCTTGTGATCCTTTTCCACCTGCATCTTGTGCAGAGCTTGTACCCGTAGTCAGACCGTTTACCAAACTTCCGAACTTCATTCCGGTCCATCCTAAGGCGAGAACCCAAAAGCTTGGCAGGATGATGAACATCGTACCCATCACAAAGTCCAACAGTAGGTCTCCTTGGGTGTTAATCGCACCGAATACGGGATCGAAGTTGCTGTGCGGTACGTTACTCCCTATGCCATTACCGTAGAGTGCATCCAGGATCGTGCTGTCCACCCAGCGTGCGAGCTGGAACCAGAAGTCGACGAAGATCAATGCGAATTGCGCGAACGTGATCGTCATTGCCACCTTCAGGTCGAACGTGCCGATGGTCAGCACGAAGGGAATCGAGATGATCAGAGCCATCTTCAAAAAAGCCATGACCATTGGCAGGGCCTGCCTGACGCTATCTATCGCTGGGTACATCGCAAGTGACCCAACGGCTTGGCCAACTGTTGCAGCAACCCGTGTGATTCCATTCGCAACTGAACCATCGACTTGGCCACCGTAGTCTCCATAGACTTGACCCTGAGTCAGCAATTGCTTGCGAGGCGACACCAGGTCTCTGATGATCGCGTCGTTGACCTGGTTTTGCGTCATGAACTTTGCCCATGCAGCGATTTTGGTCAGCAGATCCGGATCCACCTGTTCAAGCAACCGAGCGCGCAGACCTATGCTCAAGTCACTCCACCACTGCGTACAAGTCGGGTAACCGCCGCCGCCCGTTGTCTGAGCCAGGCCTGCATCCCTGGTTGTGTCATACGGCCATGCCGTCCTGGGCGTATGTGACCGGAAGCCTGAGAACCCATCGCTGTAGTACCCCGACGTGTTGAGGAAGAACGTTGAGCCGATCCAGTTCACATCGTTCAATTGCTCTTCACTGAGTTGTGGTTGGGTCATGAACAGCTTTGCTCTTGCCCGGCCGTAGCAGTCGCTTGTGAAATCAGAAACCTCCTGGGCGAGGAGCGGGTTGTTGATGCGGTTGCTGTTTACTTCCATGCGGACCTGTTGCAGATCTACACCGCAAGGGATCGATACGATTGAGGCAGCGGTCACCGCTTTTGAAAGGGAATGAACCAGCAGCCACCAGACCGGCACTGTGGCGCTTTTGCCGTTCAAGGTGCTGAAGGACGTATTCCAACCCGTCTCAGAGGGCTGAGGCACTGAGTACTGGCATTGAGACGATCGTGTTCTGTCGAATGACAAGGTGTCAAAGCTCACAGTCGCTAAAGGCATGCAGCCCAGAAAAATCACGAAAATGGCCACGTAGAGTCGGTTCTCAACCCGGGCAAGTGCCAGCACACCTTTGTTGCCCTCGTCAGCACCTTCGCCACGAGCCTTCAGCCACTCCTGGACGACGATTGCGGCGAAAGGAATAGCGAAGAGTCCTGTGCCCGAAATTATCTCCCAGATGCCACTGTTGATGATCCAGCCAACCAGGGTCAGGTAATACTCAAGGTAATCGTTGGTGTGCAATGTCATGACGAGCTCCCCAGTAATCCCGAGTGGCTGATTTCAAACATGAGCACCATGGCGATGGCCATAACTTCACAGCGCCGGATCGGTGGACGTGCTTGTTCTCCGTCAGAGGCCTTCATGAGACGAGAGCACAGCCTGAGCCAGCCGAAGCCGATAAGTACGTAAATCAGTAAGCGCCAGGCCAGCAGGTAACCGTAATGACTTTCCTGCCAGGCCTTGAGCTTTTCAAAGTCTCCGAATACCGCTTTCACAACCCAAATGAGGGTGATGGCCAGCACCAGGGCCATCAGAAACGGCCATGAGAAAGACCACGTGGCCACCACGGATCTGCGCACAAGTTGCGTTGTTGACTTGAAGGTCACCATGGTCATTGCCCTGAGCCAGAGTTCTGAAGCCGGTCAAGGCGATTTTGTACAGGATCGCCCTGGTAAACCGCTTTTGATCCCTCACGGCGTATGCTTGCACGCTCGATGATCTGCGTTGGAGAGTTGCTTGCCAGGCTGCGGCGAAGTTCCAGCTCTGTCTTCAGATTGTTGATCTCCTGTTGCAGGCCGTTGTTTGCCTCGCTGATTGCCTGTGTAGCCACACTGTTTGCCGCTACGTTCGGCTCTTTGCTGCCAGTAATCAGTGTTCGCTGGAGCAGCAACGCTTTACCGAGCACGTCGGAAAGTGCGACTTCGGACGCAAGCCTTTTCGCAAGCACGTCTTGGTCATGTTCAGTGCGCAAAGCCTCTACAACGCCCCGGGTGACCGGCAATGAATCACTGCTGGCCAACGCAAGATTTTCAGCGGTCAATGACTTGCTGCCGGATATGAGCTCATTCAGCGCTTTCAGTTTGGTGTCATAGGTCTCCTGGATAACCGGTGTTAACCCGGTGCCGGCACTGGATGTGGTCTTTGTGCAGCTTTCGCAGGTTTGCTGCTGCTGTTCCCCTATCACACGATTTGCAAAGCTTGTTGCAGCCTGCGGCGAGGCCCAGGTTCCACATACCATGCCGTTACCACAGCTCGATGCGCTGATCGATGACGTGTCGGTAGGTTTTCTGCCATTCAGCAAGTTGTAGCCCGCTTTTGTCACATCACCCACGACCTTGATCGGTTGCTGGCCAGAGCCACCGGCCTTGTTGCCACCTACCCAGGTGATGCCGTCATTGCCGTTTTTCTTCTCTACGTTGGAGATAGCTGTTACAGCATCGGTGTTATTTGCGACGGCTTCAGTCATTGCCTGGCCTTCCGCAATCTTGTTCCAGCCGACTTGCCCACCCGCGACGTCGACCATCTTGTCTGCGATTGCCCTGCATGTTGCTTTGGACCGATCAAAGTCCAGACGTCCCTGCAGGATGCCGTTGGTGAGCAAGTTGTAGAGGGCAGGGTTGGAGCGCTGCAGGATCAGTCCGGGCAGTGATGAAACGGCGGCTGTTGCGTTCGTCAGCATCGAGCCCATGATGGTTTGAAACCCCTGACTGGCACCGTTTAGCTGGTTTTGCAGTGTGTTATTGAGGCTCATGTTTCCGCAGATGAGATTACTGTTCCAGCCACCGCCGATCTCGATGCTATCCATATTGCCGGCACTGCCCATGGTCACGGCATTGCCCCCGCCGACGCTGTACAGCACATCATCCCCAATGACGCTGCCTGACGTGGAAGCGTTGATTGCTGTGTCCGCAGCAGATGCTGCAGTACTGAGCAGCATGCCAAACAAGGTTGTTGCAAGTACGCGATGCATGGTTGAGCTCCTGATATTCATCATTGGAAATCCGTGCTGCCGATAAATGTTTGGCCTTCGCGCTTGCAGCATGAATACGGCCGCCACAGTGCCCATGCATAGCCAGCGTCTTGGGCTTGGACACGGGGGGAATCATTTGGGAACACCGCACAGCTTTGGCTGAGGGTCGGAGTGAGTTCTTGCCACTTGCCGGTCGATGCATCGCCTTCAACCAGCTCACCCGCCGGCCAGTAACCGTCTTCCGGTTGTGCAAGCAATGACTGGTAAACATGGAGCTGCCCGGAGCGGGTCACCACATCGCCAGCCCGCTGAGCGACAACGGCACCGGCCTTGTAGTCGTCGCTTTGATGCAGGAAACCGTTTCGTGGGTAGACGCTGCCCCAGAGGTTGGCGCTGGCCATGCTGCCGATTTCCCTGTGCCCTGGTATGAGGGCTTCCGGATAGACAGATTCAGGTACTCCGTATCGCCAGGCGATGGTGTCGAGCGTGCTGAGCATGTAGGGCATCAAGGGGGTCGCTGCGCCTTTGCAGACATATCCGGACCCACTTGCAAACTGGCTGAAGGTTGCACCACCTGGATGGCCGATCACGTCAGCATTTTTGAATTTGGCCATGTTGTTTTCATTGTTGTGGTTTGTGGTTCCATCCCCTCCTGACTGTGCGAAGGTTGTAGAGGCGCTCATTGGTGCAACTTCGATCCAGGGGGTCTCACCGGTATTGGAATAGCTCGACACAACGGCGTCGGGTACAAAATGGCGGACCTTTGCTGAGGTTTTCACTTTGCAGCCAAAGGGTGTGCACAGAAGCCAGTAGCAGATGCCGACCACCTTGTATTCCAGGCATTCAGGTGAAAGCGTCGAAGCGACAATGGTGGCTGTATTCACGGCTGCGAATGCTGGCATGGAAGTCGCCAGTGTGAGAGCCAGTACCCGTAGCCGCAGCTTGCGTTTCGGGAGCGTAGTCATTGATTGCTCTCCCGGTACCGGGCAATTCGTCGTTCGGCCGCGTCGACATCCGGTTCACCGTAGATAACGTACTTGCGATCGACAACGACTGCCGGCAGTTTTGTGATACCGAGCGACCAACTGTCAGCTACGCCTTGTTGCGCATCGACGAGCTCTTTCTGCAGTCGCTGGCCATCCTTGGATTGCATACGTTGTTTGACGATGGCCATAGCCTGCTGAGGATCAGCCGGAAGCCCGTCTGAAAGTTTTTCCTGCAGGCGCTGTGTGTCATCGAGGAGGATCACCCTGGCACCCGGGCGTGTTTGAATTGGGTGATGGGAGTCGGTGATGACCCAGATATCGGCAAATGCCAGCATCGGTGCCATTGAGGCTATAAGCATTAGGAAGCACGGGCCACAAGCTGATTGACGTGGCCAGGGCAGAGATGGGAGTGCCATAAGGCTGTACCTGATAGGGGATTCAGCTACAGAAGACGTTATAAGGATCAGTACGTCAGCCAGAAACCATTACCAGGTAATAGTGGGTTTCAGTTAATAGGCTGGCTTTTTGCTATGCTGAGCAATTTAACCAAAACCAAAAGGAGCTCCGCGCAGTATGAAAGCCAAGCACAAGATAATCTGCGTCTCAGTAGCCGTTGTCCTGGCGGCGCTATTCACATACGACATGCTGAACAAAGACGTGTATGCGCTCGAGCGCGTTAGCGATAGGACAGGTCGATACGTGAAATGCAAAATCGAGGAAATCAACGGTAAGCGCTGGGGGGCGTGCCGCTTCAAGGAAAATAACGCTCCAGCCAGCGCTTGGCTGGAGCGAGACGGTTTGTGGGTAGCCGCGAACGGCGATGCAAGGGAGGTTGTAAGCGAGCTGGCCAACGTCTCAGACCTGAAAAAACTTCCCGATGTAAGCATCGACTTCGAGAACTCGCCAAACATGCCGACCAGCCTTTTCGAGCAGTAAGAGAGAGACGAATCTTGGCTGTTCCTCGTCTGTTTTTGCCTTTTGAGTTTTCTGAGTAAACCTAAAGAAGGAGCTTTTATGCCCAGGGATGTTGTGGTGTCTGCCGATATCTGGCATATGTTATTGGTTGGGAATGCTGTAATTGCACAGGTCTTACAGTTACGATCAGTGGGGGCCGGTAATAATTTTATAGCGAGTGGTAAAGCTGCTAAAACTATAAAGTTGACGTCTGCACAAACTGATTATGCTCTCGCTGAGCACGGAAAGGCGTGGGAGAAAGAACTAAAGTCTAAATGGACCAAGGAGTATCGGGATAATCGTGCTTTAGGGCGTGTAGATCCAGATAAGGGCATGAAATATATTGGTTTGGGAAAAAATCTACCTTCGTCTCGGCCTCGGCGGGTTCTTGAAGTCGTTGATGCAACTGGAGCAGGTGTTTGCGATCATTTAGGTGCAATTGCTTATGTGCTGTGCCGGCAATATTTAAGCCCAGAGTATTTTTCAGCTTGGGTTGGCGTTGAGTCTGATTCTGTTATGGGACATGCGTTCTGTATTATTGGTCCCATTAAAACTACTAAATTATTAGGCGACGGGAAGGATGATCCGAGCAAGTGGGTTGTTGTTGATGCTTGGCCTTTGAAACCAGAGGCGGTCAAATATGATGATCATTTATTCAAGGCGGACAAAGATAGCGGTAAAAAAGCAACTATGACCTGGTATATGGTTGCTCAGGGTAAGGGAAGTAAGGATAGAATACCTACAAAGTACCGTATGGAGGAGCTGCTTGCTACGGTTAGACTTAATGTCGAGAAGGCGCTCGCGCAAAAAAAGAGCGATGATCCATATGGGGTTAACTATATGTGCGAAACGCTCTGGGATGATGTGGTTTATATTGTGGAGGCACCTGCGCAAAAAAGACCTCGTGATGAGGCGGATGATGATATGAGGGAATAAGTCCCCAAAACTGGGGCCAAGGCCGGAGAGGGACACCGCCGTGGTGTCCACCCGTACCGAAGGTCTACTGGCTTGCAAGCCAATCTACTGCAGACAACAGCGCATTGTCATCAGCTTGTCCTGAGAGTTTGACCGAACGTCCGGTTTTATTGTCGGTGATAACAATCGTTGGGGTCGTATTGATCCCAAGAACAGCAGCCTGCTGAGCCTGCTCTCTAACCCGTTCTGCAGCTTGTTCATTGAAGGTCATGCATTGCTCCACAGCGCCCAATAGTCGCTGCTCATCTGGCCTTGATACATTCAGTTTTCCCGCAAGACCAGCACCATTCCCACGTGTTTGCTGGTAAACCAGTTCCACTGTCTTCCAGAAGTCGTTGTTCCCGTTTCTCGCTCCGATGCACTCCACCAGTTGAGCATTCTTGCTCGCTGCTGGTTCATGGATCGATAGCGGCAGGTGGTGCCACTTCAGGTTTGCCTCGGGGTTCCGATCTATCCAGCTTTTGAGGAGAGGGAAGTACTCTCTGCAGTAGGGACATTCCAGATCTGCATATTCGGTGAGTGTGAAGCGAGCATGGCTAGAGCCATAAATCCATGGCCCCTCAACCTGGGGAGCATCCACAAAACGTTCCATAACGAGAAATGCAACTGCCAAAATCGCAAGCCAAGCTACCGCGATCAGCTTCAGATACCTCATGATGCCGACTTTCCGAGTAGTTCACGCTCCAGTACCACAAGCAGATCCTGCTGAGCGGTATCCGGTTGTGGATGCTGTGCCAGCCATTTGTCTACCGCCTTTCGCAATTGCTGAACGATTTCCCGCCGATCAACTGCACTGTCTTTCACAACTCTCAGATTTTCGATCAGCACTGGTGCGCAGATCTGCAGTGTTGCCAGTGAGTCTTCCTGGGGCGAATGCAATAGTTGAGTGAGATGATCGATAAGGCTTTGGGTCAGTGCGTCCATGGCTCTCATGCCTGGTTCTCCGGAAACGATAATTTTGGCGGTTCAATCCCGCGTTTTCGATCAAGATCTTCTGCTACAGCTAATGCGGCACCGAGTTCGTCAACTCCAAGCGATTGCATCAAGTCGTAGCGATGTTTCTTTTCTTCAGGCTCAGTCATGGCCAACGCCAGGTAGAGGCTCGGCGGTACCGCCCGGAACAACACTTCCATGGACTTTGAGAGAATGACGCCCTCGGTGAACTTGCCGCTTTCTTTGCGTGCAGAGAGCATCAATGATTTCTGTGCCGGCGTAAGCTCACGGAACTTGGCGATTTTCTCTACTTCATCTGGTGGCATGTTCAGGCAAATCCACCATTCGATCATGTTGAGCATCGGAGCTGCTGCAGGTGGTAAGTCATCGATGTTTTGAGTGGCGAGCCAGAACCAGGCTCCCAGTTTTCGCCACATCTTTGTGATCTTGATGATGTAGGGGGAGAGCAGTGGGTTCTTGGTAACAATGTGTCCTTCGTCAGTAATGTTGACGATAGGCCGCCCCTTGAACTGGTCACGCTCTGCGATGTTGTTGACCGTATTGATCAGGGAGATGTATGCGATAGAGAGCTGGGCGTTGTAGCCTTCACGCGCATAGGTGGCCAGATCGACAATGGTCACATCTGCCTCGGGCCATGGAGTGCCCTCACGGTTGAACATCTCCCCGTCGGCCCCCATGCAGAACATATCCATGGCTTCAGCCATTTCAAGCATGCGTTCACGGCGCTTTTCCGGGATCGAATCATTCTTTCCTGCTTCAGCTAATGCATCACGGACATCTTGGGTCAGGACCGTGCGTCTTGCAGCAGCACAGGTCCGAGCCGCTGCAAGAATGCAATGTCGAATGGCACTCCGGTCGGCGCGGGTGAGTCGAGCATCTTCTTTCTCTTCTCCACCCGTGATCATCAGCCTGGCGACAATCTCCATTTCGCCCAGGACATCACGTTCACCTTCTTCATCCGCTGCATCAGCCGTATGTTCGTCTGAAACCTCAATGTCATCAGCATCCAGTGTTTTGACCTTGTCAGGGCTTTCAACCAGGCGAATTGCATCAGCGAATGGCGCAAGGCTCACCCCTGAGCCCGGTGCCAGCTTGAGGCGGTTAACTGTAAGACCAAGTTTGCGAGCAAAGTCACCGAGCAGGCCAAAGCTGTTCCCAGCCTCAACAATAAAAAGCCTCGGTCGGTAAATGGCGATCAATTGATTGATCAGATTATTGAGTGTGGCTGACTTGCCGGCACCGGTTGGGCCGAAGATGAACATGTGGGCATTCATCTGCCTGTCGAGCTTGTTGAGAGGGTCTACGGTCAGTGGAGCCCCACCGCGATTGAACAGCGTCAACCCTGGATGCCCTGTGCCGCTGGAGCGCCCCCAGACTGGCGACAGATTGGCGACGTGCTGGGCGAGCATCATCTGCGCGTACCAGTCCAGAGCGTGTTTCTGGTTCACATCAAAATTGGCCGGCAGCCAGCGCAGATAGCTATTGAGCGGCGCGACTTCGTCGCTGGGCGAAACCGGTTCCATACCGGCCCCAAGCAAGGCGTTGCTCAGCTCCATACTGCGTTTATTGAGCTCTTCCTCGTCCCGGCCGCTCATATAGAACGCAACGCTGCCGCGGTAGAGCTTGTGCTTGCGTCCGATCAGTTTTCGGGCGTCATCCACGGCTTCTCTGGTCAGGGCCGACGCCTGATTGTCACCCACTGATTTACGGGCGAGTTTTTCGAGGTGGGCCTCAAGCACGTCTTGTGGCGTAATGACCAGAGTGATGTTGAGCACGGTGTCTTCGGGCAGCTTGTCGAAAAGCGCATGTAGAGCATCGCCACCTTTACGTGTTTCACCGGTCAAGTGACCTGTTTTCGGTGACTCTCGAAGCCTGTCGAGCACAACAACTCTGTGTGGTAGCCCGTCGAAGTACCACAAGCCTTTCTCTGCATTGGATCGTGGCTCCCGATAAAACAGCCCCTGGGAGAAGTCCCCCCCGCTGGCCAGCGGGAGTTCATCTTCTTCTGGAACGTCTGGGCGCGCATTCACCAGCTCGAAAAAGCGGTCAATGTCCTTGCGCGTCGTGCCGAGATGATCTGCATGTGGGTTGAACCAGTGTAGAAGCCAGTCACGAATGTCATGGCCATCCATACGCTTGGTCTTAATGCCGGCGTTAGCCAAGCCCCCGACCAGGCGCTCACAGATGTTGCGCAAATACATCGACGGTGTTTGTCCTCGGAAGCTTCCGTCTCCAGCACCAGTGCTGCGTCGGTAGACGACCATCCGGACACGGCGTTGCTGGCCGCGCCATGGTAGTTGCGATACTTTGGTGTCTTCAAACAGCCCACCGGGCTTGGATATCGCAGCCAGGTGGTGTTTGAACAACTGCAGATACATTTCTGAAAACGCGGTGCCTTGAGCCCGAGGCTGAATGTAGTCTTGCAGTTGCTGCAAGTAGTCATCCCAACTGGTTTCGTCTTTTGCATAGAACTGAACGACCCAGGGCGACTCATCAAGCTCATCGAAGCTGTCCTGCAGGGCATTTTCAAGTGCATCCCGGGTTTTTCGCAGCCATTCGGGATCTCTGCCCTCTGTGCCGATCGGGATGATTTCAAAAAATGCGGCCAGCGACTTTCCATCTTCAAGCAGCATGGCTTGCTCATCGGGCAGATATTCTACCCAGGGCAGTAGATCCACAAAGCTTGGGTTCACATCATAGAGCGCAGCAACGTTTGCGACGGTCGCCGGTTTGCTATTACTGTTCTGCCAATGCCCAGGAGCGGGTATGCCTTGTTCAGCCAGGCGCGCAAGGTAACGCTCCATGCCTTCATCAAAGGGTCTTGCGTCGGCCTGGACAGGCTCTTGCCGGGACGCGATTGGTTCGGTTGCTGCGATCTTTGAAGACTCTGGAACTGACTCAGAAGAAAAGGTTTGCGGTTGCTTCAAGCTTTCCAGGAGTCCCATCAGTAATCCTCCACTCGTTCACCCGGCATCGCGTATTGCACGCGCTGGTAGAAGGGGAAGACGGTTGTATAGCCCGGAATTGGTGCTGGCTCGGACCCGGCCAAGTGGGGGAACACGTACATAACCAGATCTGGGTTGGGAAGCCGTTTGAATTGGCTGTAAATCTCGTTCTGCGCTGTTCGCGTGTAGGTTTTGCTCTCGTGCATAACCGACTGTGAAAGCGGATCCACGGGGCGACGCAATTGAGCGCGAGCATCGAGCATTTGTCGATTGCTTGCGCTACCGCCAGAACCTGACGTGCCATTGTCCCAGACATCCATCATGGTGTTTTCCCCATGAGGTAGAAGCTTTTCCTTATCGGTCGAGCAGCCCGACATGATCAGTAGAAGACTGATAATCGTGATGCGTGAATCAATCCAGGTTGGCAGCATGACGTGCTCCAGTTGTGCCGTAGTTGACCTTCCGGCCTTTGATTTCGTAATCAATCGCGAGCTCCTGGTCCAGATGCAGGGCGACCTTTGCACCGGGCTGCACATACACGGCCGCAAAGGCCTGACCGTAGAGCTTGTTCACCCAGGTTGAAATATCGCTGACACCTTGGTTCAAGATTTGGCCCATGGCCTGGTTACCACTGATACCTGTCGTGCCCAGAGTTCCGCTTGAGGTCGATACGTATGAAGAGCTCGTGCTATCTGATTTGATAAGCGATGCAGCACCTGCTCCAGCGGCCGTTACCAGTGCTTGGGAGCCGATGTATTCCGCTGCATTGCTACGGCGCTCACCTGCGATGCACGGGATACCGTAGGGATCGCTGATCCAGCCCATTCCACCTTGTACAGGCTGATTTTCACCTGAGGTCTGGTTCTGGTTTTGGTTGCTGTTGTTCTGCTGTCCGTCTTTTGCCGGTGCGGGTAGTGTTCTAACCGTGCCGTCAGTGAATACGAAGGTCAGGCTTTTGACTTGCCCTCTCACGCACGAGAGGGTCCAGTCCCCCGATGCAGTCCCGGATGCGACAGCGCCGGCGACGTCAGGCAAGTCGATGCCATTGGCAGTCAGGTTGTCGGGGCCGATCAATACCTTGAACGGGTAGGGGTCGTTGACCGTGCCATCGACGGGGACACGGCCTACGAGGGCTGACATGGACACAGATCCCATCAAAGTTGAGTTCTGAGGAAGCGTGTAGACACGGCGTACTTTCTTGGCTTCTTGCTGGGGGCTGATTGCAGCGCTGGCTTGCTGTGTGCCGGCGCTGAGAGCTTTCTGTCCTTTCTCTATCGCATTGCCAAATGACGATGGGAATGTGACATCGGTCCCCAGTCCGGCACCGGTGCTGCCTGGTGGCGCTGACTTTGCGTCACGCGGCTCGACCCATATGATGTCGTCCTGGGCATTCTTGAACTCTTGGCCGTCACCAGACTGTACACCAAACCCGATAGGCATTTCGTTGTTTCCCCCAACTGCATTTGGGGTGCCCAACTTGGACAGCTGGTCGAGCTTGTCTTTCAGCAGATCCTGAAGGCCTTGCTGTTTTTTGGTTGTTTCCTGCTCAAGCTTGATTCGAGCTGCCTCTAAACGCGCTTCGACGGTCTGATCAATCGTACTCAGCTTGTTCTTGAGTGTGTCATTTTCCTGTTTTTGGGTTTTGTTCTCGGCGATTACCTGGGCGATTTGAAGCTTGAGTTCCCGGCCTTCAGCGGCCATGGTGCGTAAAGTATCGCTTGCTGTATCACCTGTAACACCCAAGGCCTTTGCCTGTTCTGTGCTGAGTTTCGGGGCAACGGGGTCCCCCTGTGTTGCTTCGGGCTTTGGTTGGCCACCAAAAAGCTTGATGCCCATAACCACAGCAAGGATTACAGCCGGGATGACCAGAAATTTCAGAAGAGGATTACCTTTCATTCGCTGGCCCCTTCTTGGTCGCACGTGGATCTGCTTGACCTATGCTTGGGATCACTGCCTGGCTAAGGCTATGCCCTCGAGTCACGAGGTAGATGGTTGTTGTATCCGTTGCATCGCCCCTGGCCCCAATGTACGGATGCATGAAGGTCGCTGTGAGGAAGTCCCCGATCAGCTCCCGAGGGTCCAGTGTGATGCGCTGTTGTGTCTGGTTGCGCAATTTCACAGCAGTCACCCAAAAGTCTTCCAGCCGCCAGGCCCCAAGCGCTGAAACCTCAATGGGCAATGTTGGGAGCAGAGTGGATAAATCGGTTCGGCGATCCAGTTTGACTTGGGTGATGCCTTCCACGGGTTCTACTGTGCGTAGAGGGGCATACAGCATTTGTGCTGCGTATCTCGTTAACACGACCGGTATGGGAGTTTCACGTTTCTTCGGAGCCTCATCCTCTTCGGACTCCTCGTTGTTAGCGGCGTCTCTTTCTGTGGTGCTCGATGCCGCTATGCTTTTGCTTCCATATTGCGTGGAGGTAGTCTCTCCTGGAACTATCCTCACCGGCTCCAACGCAACTTGATCCTTCTGGGCTGGCTGTGCCGCGATATCAACCAGAATGATCTCCCCAGTCTCAGCATTCTGCAGTTGTAGGCGAGTCGGCTCGATTGGCTCTTTTGCAAGCAAGTAGATCGCGCCGGCAATACTTTGCACCCGCAGCTTCTCTTTCAGCGACTGAGGCAGACCAACGCGGATATTCTGGTCAATGAAAATTATTCGTTCCTGGTCCACCACCAATGGCACGGGCAGCGGCAGACGTACCCAACGCATAATCTCAATCGCTGAGGACATTGAGCAGTAGAGGCTGGTGATCAGTGCGAGAGTGAGCTGGATTGCCCTTGTCATTTTGCCTCTCCCTGGATGCCTGGGAGATCGGGGGCTTCAATTCGCTGAGGTGTCCCGCTGTAGCAATCCCATGCGAGCCCAAAGGGATTTTTTTCAGGGTCAAAGTCCTGGCGAATAATGTGAAGTGGGTAGCGCGCTAATGCTCGCTTCACGCGCTCTCCGCCCAAATATTCGTCTGCAGTGATGTCCAGGTTCACCGTCCAGTCATTCAGTGACAGCTGAACAACACGTAGCGTTGGAGCATCGCCATACCCACTGCCCGGGATCTCATATACCCCACGCACTCGTCTGCGTAGCTCGCCGCTGTTCCGCCGGACTTCAAAATCTCTCTGCAGGTAGGCTGCACATGAGGGCGTGAGGTAGCTTGCGAGCGCAAACAAGTTGCGCTCGTAATCTGCTTCACCATCCACGGGCCAGCGGTTTATTTGCTGAAAAATGTAAAAGCCGAACGTGTATACCGACTCAGGAGGAACGTCCCACCATTTCCTCGTGCTACCTGATCGTAGGTCTGGGGGCACATGGACATTCAGATCTCTTGGGGCCGACCACCAGCCGTAAGCAAACAAAAAGCAGAGTAAGCCAATGAGAATTAAGGCAATGCGGAGGCTCAGAATATGAGCCCGCTGCGCCTCTGTTTGTTTCCAGAATCTGCTCATCGTTGCACCATGCGTTTGCTTGTCCAGGCTCCTGACCTGACGACCAGCTTCCCGGCGTTCAAGGCCCTTGGACCGTGTTGCGCGATCAACCATTGCGCCTGCCGGTACAGCCAGGTTTCTGGTCGACCGCGCTTCCAGCGCCGAAGTATCCGTGCGGCCACAAGCAGCCCCACGGTGCCACCTGCCAATGCGAGAATTACTGGCATTGCCGGTGTTGTGAAAAATGCCAACGGTATGCCTACGATGAACCCAGTGCCGGCACAGCCCGAGATAGTCATCCACATTTCATCAGCAGTGAGTCCACCGATGACGACGGGTTGTGTATTAAGGCGGCTTGGGAGGAAGCGAAGTGTTCCGTCTTCAAACTGATCCTGCTGGTCACTCATCACTGAAATCCTGTTAGAGAATTGTGGACGCTTGGGTCACCAGGTAAATCGTGATGCCGATCAGACTTACTCCGACTACAGCCGTAGCGCCCAGATCTGCCCATTTCGCTTTCCCGACATGAATCTCGTGATAAACCCCAAGCGCGTGACGTCCGACCATGACCAGAGCGAAAGCACAGAGGATCAAACCGAGAAGTGTGAAACCGTCAAATGCATAGTTTTGGAATGTTTGCATGTAACTGTTGCCAGCTCCGCGTGTTGGTGCTTGTGCGCTGGGAAGTGCGGCAAATCCACGGCTTGGCAGCACAGCGAGTAATGCCAGTGGTGTAATTGACTGGGTACGGAACAACATGGGTGCATCTCCTTGAGGATCAATGTAGAAGCATGAAAGTCATGATCATGAACAGGACAGTCCAGCGGATGACCCCACCGGTTGCTGCTGCTCTATCGAGTTTCTGGGTAGCCCACCCTCGATAGATGCTTTGAAAGGTCCATACCCCCCAGAGCGTCAGGAGCACGACTGCCACCCCAATCCAGAGCGTGCTGCTTTCAGCCACCGAGAATCCTCCGGCAGTCTGAAATGCACTGGATTGATCAGATGTCATCGTCATGGGTGACTGTCGCTGCTATAGCTGCCCGAGATATCGGTCGCGTCACGCGGCTGTGCCCGCGATGGGGACAAGTAGTCCTGCAGGCCTTGGCGAATGCGTGCGATATCGCCTGCCAGGCGCGTGTAGTCGAAGCGATAGCGCTGAGCGTCATCACTTGGCAACTCCGCACTGCGGCGTGCCACTGCTTCCAGGGCGTTGAGCTCGCGAACCATGATTTCGACGTTCGTCCGTTCAGAAGCGGTTCCGGCGGCATACACGGGAGCAGCGATCAGGAGGCTACATAGAGCCGAGGCGACCAGATGCCTGATCAACCTCAGGGAGGACGTATTCTTCTTCGCGGGGAGATTCGTGTTCACTTCACGGCCCTGGGTACTGTGGAGGCAATGTCCACAGCATGCCCAGAGGGGCGGCTGGATTCAGCAGTAAACCCTTATCAGGTCTGACAGGGTTTCAAGATGGCTTACAGCATCGGTTGTGCGGCCGCTATTGAGCGTTTGAAGAACAACAAAAAGCCCATGCTCAAGGTGTAGACATACGCCAGGCTCTGAGCATTCTGGTTCCCTACCTGGTCGTGGCCACGAAAGATCTGCTGAACACTCACCAGTTCCCAGCCTTCGCGGCCGTGCTGATTCATCACGCCAAGCGCTTGCGCCGAGTTCAGGAATGTATCTATGTCTGGTTCGGCTGTGTCATTTGTGGACTTGAACAGCAGCCCTGCAGTTCTGGTTCTGTAAGGAAGGGGTACGAAAGCCTGTGTGTATTCAAAATGATTCATGGTTCAACGATCCATCAAGCAGGAATTTCCGGATAATTAATCACCGCTTTGCTGTTTTTGAACCGCATCATGATATCGATGACCAACGAGTTCAAAGCCAGAATTTTCATGGCTCGCGTCACTGCGACATAAAGCAGATTGAGCTCATCGTCCCGTGCCCCAGGATCGATCTCAGGTGATAGTGGATCTGAAGTGAAGTCTTCAGACAAGCAGACGAAATCCCATTCCAGCCCCTTGGCTCGGTGTGCCGTCGTGAGCGTTACAGTGGCATCGAGTTCAGAACTGACGGAGCTGCGACGGAGCTCATCAATTCGTGCCGGCAGATCTGGATATGCCTCGACGATCTTGATCGAGCGAAGCATCTCGGAGTCTTGCGTTGCCTTGGCTATCTCAACATATTGGTCGTAGTCCCGGTAATCGTTGAGCAGTTTTCGATTTTGCACTTCCTCTTTTCTGCTACGGCTGAAGTAGTAGAGATCTTCCAGGTCGCGCAGCGAGTAGCTGTCTATGCCACCGATCCAGTGAATGCGATGTTTATCGACAACCAGGCGCAGCGCATTCTCGATGACTCCGCTGACTGTGCGATGCAAGTAGGTGCGGTGTGGCAGGTTGTCAGGTAACGCCCGCTTGACCTGAGTCTGTGGTCCCAGGCCAAGCAGCGGAATCTTTTCGCCTTTGAACGACAAAATGATGTTGGCCACGTGGGCTACAGCTGGGCCGAAACGAAAGCTCTGGGTCAGATAATGTCGTTGAGCATCATCCATCCATTCACTGCTCAATGCATCCACTGCACCCCGGAACCTATAAAGCTGTTGGTGGCGATCGCCAACGGTCACCTGAGTAATTGTCTGCATCTGGACCAGATCAGCTATCACCGGATTCACGTCTTGTCCCTCATCAAGCAATATAGCGTCGAAGCGCTGGCTCAGATCTGGCCGGCTCAATTGATAGAGCTTCAAGTATCCGTCATGGGTCATGGGCACTTGCCGGTCACTGAGGTCAACCATTCGCAACCAGACAACTCCCGCCAGGCGTAGAGTTTTTACCAGGTATTGCTGTTGGGCAGATGTCAGCATGCTGTTGCTTTGGAAGCGTCCCAAATGACCCTGGCCGATTTCATAGTCATTGCTGGCCATAAATGCATTCAAGATATTCACAACGTCGCGTGCGAGCTCCCAATCCTGCGTGTTAATCGTCCTGGCTATATCGGTCAGACGAAGATTGCCAGCCTGCTTGTGCTGGTACTGGGATCCGTAGACTGCGTAAGCAAGGCCTTGCGCTGTCTTGCACGTCACGTTACGTGGAAACCGGTTTTTGGCCATCATTTCTACGGCCTTGTTGTAGCAGAGGTAAAGGATCTTCAACCGAGAGTGATGTTCGGCATAGCCGACCAACGTTGTGGTTTTACCGGTGCCGGCAAAGGCCTGGACCAATATTTTCTTGGCGACAGATTGAATCGCCGGAGACTGTTCGTGAGTCCATTGCATGCTGATACCTACAGATATTTTTTGAAACTGGATGCTGTAATGCTCACCGAGATGCCGAGCAGGGCAGCGCAGGGGAGAAGCACAAGTAAAGGGCTGACGCTGAATGGCAGAGCCAGGTAAAGCGTCCAGGGCATGATCACTAAAGGCATCATCGTCGAGCGTGCCTTGTGGTACAGATAGCTCGACTCACGGCCCGCGCCGAATTTACGCAGATCACGCCTGACAAGTCCGTCGACGAACCCCACAAACGCGGCCATGGCAAATAGAGGTATCGTCAACGTTAGAATCACGAGGCGAACACAGAACACCAACAGCGTGTATAGGGCAGCGAGGCCATAGTCCTGGAACTTCGTAAATGCCCATGCAAGTTGGTAGCTCAGATCTACGCCGTTGCGCGGGCCTCGTGCGGCCTGGATCTGCATTGCGCCTATCCAGTCGAGCATCCCGGTTTTTACTACCAGCCAGTCATATGTGCTCTGGACCAGCCAAGTTGCTGTTTTTCCAGGTTCCTGGACAATCACGCTTTGCATGAAGCCCTGTGACAGCCATCCAAGCTCATGATCAAGCATGCCTTGTGCATGCTTCCATCCTGCTTCAGGCCAGAAAAAGTACATGCAGATCCATTCAACGATGATCGCCCCGCCCAGCGACAGAAACATGATCGCGATAAACCGAAAGGGGAGGGTCAGCATCGAGCCGAACCAGCCTTGCTCCTTCTCTTGTTGCTGTTTGGCTTTATCAGCGACGTCGGCCATGAGTCAGCATCTCCTCATGCCACGTCTGATGACGTTGCGATCTGTTGGAAACCCTCTACCAGATCTGCTGGCAGTGACTCATTCAAGGCGCGATAACCAGGTGCCTCCCACCATCCAGTGTCACCGACTTTTCCTACCTGGTAGGTCTGTCTCATGCTCTCAGCGAGTTCTTGCAGATCTGCAGGCAGAACTTCATCAGGGTCATTGGCAGGCAGTGGCATACGCACCTTCCACAGGTTCCCACCCTCGATCAGGGCGAAGCATTGCCCCTTGGGTAGCCCGACCACGTGGGCTGGCTCAATCATTGGCACACTGACGGCATTTACCTGGTCGTGTGTGTTGGATGTGAATGCGGTATTGCCGGATACCGAGTCTGTGGCCGCACTGGCCGGGGTCGAGGTGAAGACCTGAACTTTAGGTAACTGATTGGTCAGCAGCTCGGCTGTTGACGTTTCGCGTACACGCAGCATGAACAGGTTATTGAAGTTACCGATCACCTGGCCAGCTTTTGCCTTGTTACCGATCTTCGCCTCGATGTCGCTCAAGGTCTGTGTGTAGGCAGTCACTTGCATGCCGGCACCGCCACCTTTGTTGATCATCGGGATGAACTCTTCACCCATCAGTTCGTTGAACTCATCCGCATGCAGGTTGATTGCGATTTTTGAGCCGGCCACGGCACCGGGCAATCCATCGTCAACACCAAACTTGTAGATGTGGCCAGCAACCGACACCAGATCAGAGAACATCGAGTTACCGACGGCAGCAGCCACTTCGGTGTCAGAAAGAGCATCCAGCCCGACATAGACGACAGCACGTTTACGGACGACCTGCATCCAGTCGAAGATCGGCCTTGGGTCGTTAACGTCCTGGTAGTCCGGTGAGATCAGCTCGGCCATACGGCCGGTGGTGAGCTTTTCCAGCAACGGCAACAGGGAGGCGACGATCTTGTCGAAGTAGGTCTTGTCGTAGCGTACTGCTGAGCGCAGGCCATCCATGACCGGGTCAGCGACTCGTGTGGACGACAGGTATTGATCGATGGCAATCACACGAAGAGGGCGACCCTTCATGTTGAATGGGATGTTTTTGTCGTTCAGCTTGCCTTCAATCGCAACGATTGTTTCCCAGGCCTTAGGATCATGCTCTGCGAAGTATTTTTGCGCGTACTCAAGAAACAGGCCTTCAATGTTGATCACGTGTGTCTGGATCTGCGCGTAATCGGGGCGACGGCCCAGAGCAACAAGGCCTCGGGCAATGATGTTGACGAAGCGCCAAGCGAACTCGCGGAACGCCGCGCTGTTGCCTTCACCGGAGAGCTGGCCAGCGATGCGTGTTGCCACTTCCGAGATCCGACCAAATCGTCCCACAGCGTTGTAACGTGCCGAGTGATCCGGCCATCCGAGATGGAACACGTAGAACTCGCCGAGACGACCAGCGCGTTTCGCTTCCACATACATACGCTTCAGCAAGTCGGCATCGCCTTTGGGGTCAAATACAATGACGACCTCATGTTGGCCATTGCGCTTGCGACGAATGTCTTGCGTGATGAACAATTCAGCCAGGCGCGTTTTTCCTACTCGGGTTGTGCCCAGCACAATAGAGTGTCCCACCCGCTCTCCAAGCGGCAAAGAGACGTTCTCTTCGTAGGGCTCGATGCCGTGCAATCGCGGTAACCCGCCGACTGGCGGGAGTGGCCGGAGAGGATTGATCGGCACATCCCAGCTCGTTGCCCGGGCAAGTACCTTGACCGGCCAAGCTGCAAACTCTGTTCTTTCCTCGAACTTGCGAGCTGCACGAAACAACGGTGTGGGCTCGATGTAACCTGCATATTTGGGCAGGTAGGTGTCCATCAGGCGCTGCGTGTGCCGTTGCTGCCAGCGGAATCCAAGACCGATGAACAGCCTTTCATTGCTGACAGGGACTTCTTTGCTGGTCATCTTGTAATGAGGCAATCGCCGGATATTTCGTCGGTACCGAAGTACCCGCCATGCCTGCTTCAGCCTTATCCACCCGAGTACCAGAAAACCCAGAGCACTCACAGCCCCAAACAGAGGGGTCAACGCGAACGCCCAGGGGGCAAAAACACATAGAAACGCGCCAACAGCACAGACCAGTACGGTATAGAGCTCCACTGCCGGCCGGAGGAGAGATTCAATCGCGTATTCGCTCGACATCAAGCCACCCTATTGTTCGATAGCGGTTGCGGTGATCAGGGCCGGGTAGTGATTCAGCCCCAGGCGCTGTACCAAATCGTCACCTGACGCCGGAGACATAACTACACCCTCCACCCAGCTCCGAATCACCGCCAGGCGCTCGTGCGATGCAACATTCACGATCAGTCCAACGGCTTGAATATTTCTAAGTTGGTCGCTGTGCTTCAGCAGCCAAAGGCGGGAGGCTTCGTCGTCTCCAACAATGAACAATGGCTGCAAACCGGGTGCGTTGATGACGCGGCCTTGGATCTGCCCGGGTGTGAGATTTTTGGATCGGATAGGCAAGCCTTCAGCAGCGCGAGGATCTGGCGCTATGAGTGGCGCTGTAGCAGCTTGCGGTTGAGGGTTGAGCGAGCGGTAATAGGGAAGTGCTGAGGCTCCACCCTTATCATCGACGACAATTATTTGCGCCGCGTAGGCAGGCAGCACCATCAAACTGAGCAAGATGCCCAGGACTCGAATTAGTACAGTGGTCATGGATTATCAGCTACCAGTTGGTTGATGCCGGTTACACGGCTGAGGTGTTTGGCGAACAGCTTTCGATAGCGCTCGGCCGGAGCGCCACCAGCAGGACGGTGATAGCGGCCGGCTGCGGTTATCCAGTCCTTGGATTTAGCGCGTTCTTCGACAAGGATCTGTGATGTTACCTGGAGGTTTTTGTAGGGGTTTAGCGCTTCGCAGGGGAAAGAAAAGCGATGACCGTTCCAGCCCATATTGACTTGGCCAAGGCCCACATCAACTTGCTTACGACCAACTTTGGCGATTGCGAGAACGAGTGCTTTGCACGCATCGTCGCGTGTAGCGAATCGATAAGTTGCCCCTGCTACGTTCAATGACCAGGGCCACGGCACAAGCTGTTTTTTCTGTCCCCGGAGGAACGTCCCGCTCTCCTGCAGTGCGACGGAGTAGAGCACTTCGGAGGGAATGCCTGCTGCATAGGCCGCGAGCTGGTATGCGGGAGGTGGAATCTCAACGGCCTGACTCAGCAAAGGCAGGCACGTCCCGAAAAGAGCCGACATCAGCCGTGTCGTCACTGACGCAGCCATTGACCGTTGACCTCACGTACGACTGCCGGCAACTCACCTCCGAGGCCGAGACTCAGCCAGCGGCCGGCATCGTGGTTCAGGGTGACCTGACGCTTGCGAACAACCGCCACGTCCACGCCAGCCTGGATTGCCCAGTTGCGGATCCGTGCGTCATCTCCCTGGCTGCCGATCATGTACACGTCAAACTCTTGGTTCTGTGACAGCAACGACTTGATCCGGATCGAGCACTCTGAACAGCCATCCTTCACAAACACTGCCAGACGGCCATTCCCTCGCACTGCAGCTTTCACACCGGCGGAAGACCCAGTATCAACGCTTCCATCAGGTTGAATAGGGAGCAGATTGGGGTATAGACGTTTAAAGGCATCGTCATAAGCCCGTTGATAGGCCAGTTCTTTGGCTGTTCTTTGTGCCTCGGCTTTCACCTGCAGTTCGGCATAGCGCCGGCGCTCTTCGTCTGTGCGGGCTTCAATGCCGAGCGCTGTAAGCGGATCGAGGCCGGGTGAATAGATGCCGCGAGAGCCCTGCATCAGGCTTTGATACCGGTCCCATTCTTTCTCATCCAGATTCCATTCTCGTGCACGTGCCTCACTGGGGACATTCTGAGTGTTGAGGCCAGCATTCGCAGAGTTGCGGTATGTCAGGGAGCCTGGTTCAGCAGCTTGCACCGTGGTAATGAAAATGCCCGCCAACGCCAGGGCAATGTGTAGAAGTTTGTTGAGCATGGAGCACCCTAAGGTTTGAGTGAGACGGTTCGTTGTGTGCCGTTGATGCTGAACAACGCTCGTGATTCGTCGAGGCTATTGAGCCGCCAATTACTCCCCGCAATGCTGTCGCCGGGGCGTACAAGGTTGAGCTGGCTGAGTTGTGTGCTTCCAGGAGGAGCCACAGATAGAAACCGCTCACCGCCCCGGTACTCAACACCGATCACAGTGAAGGGCGGAGTGCTCTCGATGGGTTTGGCAATGGCTTCAGCTTTACGCGGGGCAGCGGGTGTTTTGATTTTTACAGGCGCAGGAGAGGATGGGGTCGCCACATGTGCTTTGCGGATCTCCTGCAGGGCCACCTGTAGGCTTTCTATCTTTGCGTCAAGCGCGACAACATCTGACATCGATACCGCTACAGGTATGCTTTGCGCGATCTGCTTTATCTGTGCTTGAGCATCATCTAGCCGCTTCGACATTGCCTGCTGGCTTGCCCTAAAATCGTCCATGCTTACCAGCTTTAGGTCTGCTTTCTCATCCAGGCGTTCCTCAACCCGACTGATGCGCTGTGCAAAGCTGTTAATGCTTTCTTTGTCGGCTGTTTGAGATAGCCCGCCGTTGACCTTGTAAATCTGGAACTGCAAGAAGCCGAACATGCCGACGATGCCCAAGGCACCGAGGATTTTCCAAGCATTTGCAGGTGATAATGATGGGTGTAATGGCAGCTTCATGGAGGACCTCACTCATGATGTGAGGCACCTTCGCAGAAGATATTCGGGGACGCAGCAGTAAACCGTTTTTGAATCAAATGGGGTTTTAATTCAGGAGGTTTTGGTCATGGCGGGGGATCGAGGATATTGCTCAGGAGAGTTGATATTCGCATCAAAAGAGGCTTTGAGTCGTTGTCACCGGCAAGCCCAGCTACAAACCCTCGGCACCAGTACACCCAGTTATCCCATGCAGTCGGAGCCAGATCTCCACAGGCGGCATGGACCTGCGGAGCAACGAAAACATCATGTGCTGCGCTATCAAAGGCGTCAGCGAGTACGATACTCAGTGGACGATCCATTCATGATTTTCCCAGGTCAGGCTGGTCGAGAATGCTTGAGGCAGGTGCCATTGATTTTTTGATGTGTCTGGAGCGTTTTTCTGTGATGTAAGTATGATCTGCGGGGATATCTTTGTTAATAAAACTCATCGCGCCTATTGTTACATTGTCGCCAATATTTAATCCCGTACCAATGATGCAACTGTTGGCACCCACGTCTACATTGTCACCGATAGTTATTGGTGCATCGCCTTTGTGGTCAATGCCAATGGTGGTGTTCTGGCGAATTGAAAAATTTTTGCCAATCTTTACTCTTTTTGAAATCACAATTCCAAGGCCATGGCCAACCATCAGGCCCTCATCAATATCAGCACCTAACATTATTTCTGTTCCATGCTGACTGATAAGGTTGTTGTTTATCCCTTTTGCCAACGATTTCAAAGTACGATTTTTAGTGCGGGACAAATGATCGGCCAGTCGAAACCAGAATAAATAATGGCTTTGCCGACTTCTGCGAATCCTACGGTATAGCCGAATCCAAGAAAAAGGTTTATCAAGGCCGCCGAGTACTTCTACATGCCAGTAGTGCTTAAGGCTATTACGCTGCATTGGTTAGTGTTCTCCACGTCTAAATAGTTTGTGCGCGCCAAGGCTATGGAATTCGCCTCAGCTATCTCACGAGGAGTTTCTCTTCCTTCCTGCTGTGCGGGGTGATACTTGATCAGCTACCAATCCGCTGTCAGCAGGTCCTCCTGAGGCACCTTCGCAGAAGCTATTTTGGGATGCAGCACTAAACCGTTTTTGAACCCCGTAGGGTTTTAGACGTCTTTAAACGCGAATAGAATGGCTTATACGACCAGCATTGGCGCTGGCATTTTTGAGCAGGAAAAACTGATAGATATGAGAAGTCGATACCAAGCTGCGTATGAAAAGTATTTTGGCAATAACCCACAAGCTGTGGCCGAGATCGAATCAGTTAGTCAGAAGATGATTGAACATCTTGGTATTACGATGGAAGAGTGGAGGCAGACTGAACGCCATCGCATTTTTGCGGAAGCCGCTAAGGCGCGTGGCTTGGAGATCGGTGAGTTCGTGATTCGTTTGATGGCCGAGTCGCCAGAGCAGGCCCACGCATGGCGCTTGGAGAACCATCGCAGAATGGCTGACACATTGGGCATTCCCTGGGATGAGTACAAACAGTTGAACCGTATCAATGAGTGAAGGGCTCTTCTTGCTCTGTCTCCCCTTTGCTCGACTCAAGAACACAAACGGCTATCAGTCTGATCGGTTAACTGCAGGAGACTTTCCAGAGTTGATCCAGTCGTGTCGTGTAGCTCTGACTCATGAGATCTCGTCTCATATGCCAGTCAGGGCTGGCCGGCACGCTTGCTGTACGCAGAGTTCCTCTACCCCAGCGGCCATTGATGCTATCAAGAACCCTCATCACGCGCTGTGAGGCTTCGGGCTGAGATTCTGCAAATAAGTCATCGGTGTACTCGCCATGCTGGCAAAGCCCAAGGAGTAGTACCTCAGCTTTGCTGTATCGGTAACCCGGACGAAATATCCGATCAACCGCCTCAGTTGCCATCTTCGTCATCAACCGGACATCATCCGTTGGGTAAGGCAATTCAACGATGGCCCCATTCGCATACTTCGCTTCGTCGGGATTAAACATCCCAGTGCGGATGCTGACACGGATTTTTTTGCAGAGCGATTTTTGAGCACGAAGCTTCTCCGAGGCACGCATCATGTATGTGGCCACAGCCTCTTTGATGGATTGAGCGTCGCTTAAGCGCTTACCGAACATGCGACTACAGCAGATCTCCTGTTTGGGGGGATCCGGCTCGTCCAGCTCAAGGCATGAAGCACCTGCGAGTTCACGTGCTGTTTTCTCGATCACGACGCTGAATTTCTGCCTGAGCATCGATGGGTCGGCCCGGGCTAGGTCCATTGCTGTTTTAATTTTCAACCCTTCCAGGTGAATTGTCATACGCCGCCCGATTCCCCATACCTCACTGACATCGGTGTTGCGCAGCACCCAGTCCCGCTTGGCTGAGTCACAGATGTCGACAACACCACCGGTGTGCGTCTGCAGACGTTTCGCGGTGTGGTTGGCCAGCTTGGCCAATGTCTTTGTATGGGCAATACCCACACCCACAGGGATGCCCGTAGTACGATTCACCGTGGCCCGGATCTGTCTGCCAAAGACTGTCAAATCGCCCGGGATACCGGTCAGATCTGCGAATGCTTCATCGATGTAAGGGAAAGATGTCAACCCATGGACATCGATTGGGGCTTACATAACTCTGGGCTCGAAGGGATAGGTTCGCGTCCATGGCAACCTCCGCAAATAGCAGCTTATTTGTGGTCACGTCCATACTCAGGAAAATTGGAGTGGTTAAGAAATCACAGTGCCCCCTTAGGCACGAGGGGCAAGCGTAATGATCGCCATGCCAGACAATGCGACCACGGCTCATATTTTGCGCTTTTTGCCATGTCAGACGATATGGAGCAGCTTACTCATGTAACAAGCAGAACCCGGACAAAGCCGCATGAACTGCTCGGTTTTCGAGATCAGCACAGGCTCGGAGCCGCGCTCATAAACCTCATACCCGGAGCGCTGGAAAAAGCCTGGAGCTGTAGTCGTCAGCAGGTGCAGTCGATCAATTCCATGTTCGGAAGCGATCCGTTCAATGAGCTGAAGCGCTGCCACACCGATCCCCTTCGACCGGAGGGTTGTCTCGACGACCAGGGATCGTAGTAATCCGTCAGCACCGTGCTTCTCAAAACCACCCCACCCAACTGTCAGACCGTCTTGCTGGAACTCAAAAAAGGTTCGGCCCGGAAGCTCGATATCGTCCGAAGGTAAATTGCTGGATTTCAACGCGTCTCGAAGACGCGGCCATCGCCCTTGAGCAACTGGTATTGCCTGGATTGTCACACCGCCTCCTTAACCCTTGTCCTAAGCACCTCGCCGGCGCGAGAAGACGCTCACAGCACCATATTTGCTTTACTGAATATCCGCAAAGTCATATATTCGATTATCCATATGTTAGTGGATCACGGAGAATCTATGACAGAACTCATGACCCCCACCGCATTGTTCAAGTGCCTGGCGGATGACACACGCACCAAGATCACCCTCCTCGTTGTGAGCGAAGGAGAGCTGTGTGTGTGCGAGTTAACCGCCGCTCTCGACCTGAGTCAGCCAAAGATTTCACGCCACCTAGCGCTACTTCGCTCGGCCGGTTTGTTAATGGATCGCCGCCAAGGTCAATGGGTTTACTACCGACTGCATCCTGAACTGCCCGCGTGGGTGACCGCCGTTTTAAAAGACGTTGTGGACGCCAATCAGCACTGGCTTCAGACCGAGGCCAAGCGCTTATGCAGCATGGATGGTCGTCCTAGCAGTCGAGCTGTCTGCAACTGATTCACTTCCTATCTGGATTACCGAAATGCTTATTGCCGTGTTGATCTTCATCGCCACTATCGTCCTGGTTATTTGGCAGCCTAGAGGTCTAGGCGTGGGCTGGAGCGCCACCTTTGGCGCTGTCCTCGCCCTGCTGACTGGCGTAGTCACACTGGGCGACATACCCGAGGTTTGGCACATCGTATGGAACGCCACGGCGACGTTTATCGCCGTGATCATAATCAGCCTTCTGCTCGATGAAGCCGGGTTCTTTGAATGGGCGGCGCTGCATGTTGCGCGCTGGGGGAAAGGCAGCACGCGCAAGCTGTTCGCTTTTATCATCCTGCTCGGCGCCGCTGTGTCGGCACTATTCGCGAATGACGGTGCGGCCTTGATTCTCACGCCCATCGTGATTGCGATGCTGTTAGCACTGCGATTCTCCCCCGCCGCAACCTTGGCGTTCGTGATGGCAGCAGGATTTATTGCCGATACCGCGAGCTTGCCCTTGGTGGTATCGAACCTGGTCAACATCGTTTCTGCCGACTACTTCAACATTGGTTTCAGCGAGTACGCATCCGTCATGGTGCCGGTGAATCTGGTTAGTGTGGCGGCGACGCTGGGCATGCTGATGTGGTTCTTCCGAAAGGAATTACCCAGAACCTACGACATTGCACAACTGCATCACCCGGAAGAAGCCATCCGCGACCGCCCGACGTTCATCGCCGGTTGGTGGATCCTTGCGGTGCTGTTGGTGGGTTTCTTCGTAATTGAGCCACTGGGTGTTCCGATCAGCGCGGTAGCGGCGGTCTGTGCGGTCATCCTGTATGTGATCGCAGCTCGTGGTCATGCCATCGACACCGGCAAAGTGCTCAAAGGCGCGCCGTGGCAGGTAGTGGTTTTCTCTTTGGGGATGTACCTGGTCATCTACGGGTTAAAAAATGCGGGCCTGACGGATCACATTGCGCAAATTCTCAACGTATTCGCGGGCCACGGCATCTGGGGAGCCTCACTCGGCACAGGGATTCTGACCGCGTTCCTTTCCTCGATCATGAACAACATGCCGACCGTCCTGGTAGGCGCCCTGTCTATTCACGCCTCTGGAGTCGAAGGCGTCGTCCAGCAAGCCATGGTGTACGCCAACATCATCGGCTGTGACCTAGGCCCGAAGATCACACCTATTGGCAGCTTAGCCACCTTGTTGTGGCTGCACGTGCTAGCCAAGAAGGACATCAAGATCAGCTGGGGTTACTACTTCAAAACCGGGATCGTGCTGACCTTGCCTATTCTCGTCGTCACCCTCTGCGCCCTAGCTATACGCCTCAGTTTTTGAATCAAGGATCGCCTGATGAAAGTCTTATTCATGTGCACACACAACAGCTGCCGCAGCATCCTTTCCGAGGGGCTGTTCAACCATCTTGCTCCTGAAGGAGTTGAGGCAGTCAGCTCAGGAAGCTTTCCAAGTGGCCGTGTTAATCCACGGGCGCTACAAACACTGGAGGCAGCGGGCATCGCTACGGCCGGCTTGAGCAGCAAAGCGTCTGACGCTTTTGAAGGTTCGCCTCCCGATATCGTGATTACCGTCTGTGATCGAGCTGCGGGAGAAGCATGCCCCATCTTTTTCGGGCCTGCGCTGAAGGCGCATTGGGGCTTGGCCGACCCTTCGGAAGCCTCAGGATCTGAGGCTGAAATTACAGCCGCGTTTGAAGCCACGCTCGCCAAAATTCGTGAACGTGTAAGCGCTTTTCTTGAGCTGCCGCTAAAGACCATGGGTGCTGAAGAACTTAAAGCGCAATTGAACCGTATCGGTACGCTTTGACGCTCAACAAAGGCGGTGTCCGCGCGGCATCGCAGTAGGAGTTAATATGCAAGATACCTTGCCAAACGTTCATGCCGACCTAGTCGACATTCCATCGTTGGGGCAGTTGGAGCCGCACACACGGTCACTGCACAAGCCTCGAATTCTTCTCCTCTATGGATCCACCCGAGAGCGCTCATTTAGCCGCCTGGTAACTCAGGAGGCAGCTCGCTTACTGGAAGAGTTTGGAGCCGAAACCAGAGTGTTCGATCCCTCTGGGCTCCCCCTACCTGACGACGCTCCTGACACCCACCCAAAGGTCGCGGAATTGCGGGATCTTATGCAATGGTCTGAGGGCCAGGTGTGGTGTTCCCCGGAGCGCCACGGCTCCATGAGTGCCGTGTTCAAAGCGCAGATTGACTGGGTTCCTTTAGCTATAGGCGCCGTACGCCCCACCCAGGGCAAGACGCTCGCGGTGATGCAGGTTTGTGGAGGCTCGCAATCGTTCAACGTAGTCAATCAACTGCGTGTGCTGGGTAGATGGATGCGGATGTTCACCATCCCGAACCAGTCATCTGTTGCCAAGGCATTTACCGAATTCGACGAGGCAGGCCGAATGAAACCGTCCTCGTACTACGACCGTCTCGTGGACGTGATGGAAGAGCTGATGAAGTTCACGCTGCTGTTACGTGATCGTCAAGATTACCTGGTTGACCGTTATTCCGAGCGCAAGGAGTCCGCTGAAGAGCTATCTAAGCGGGTAAACCAACGCTCTATTTAACGCATTCCTTCTGCGAGGCTTCATCGTATGAGTCAGATCACCATTTACCACAACCCGCAGTGCGGCACCTCTCGCAACACCCTGGAACTGATCCGCAACAGCGGAGAAGAGCCAACGGTTATCGAGTATCTGAAAACACCGCCCGACCGCGCCACGCTTGTCAGTCTGATCGGGGATATGGGTATCGAAGTGCGAGCATTGCTTCGCATCAAAGGCACGCCATACGAAGAGCTAGGACTGGCGGACTCCACACTCACAGATGAACAGCTCATCGACGCCATGATGGCCCACCCCATCTTGATTAATCGCCCCATCGTTGTGACGCCTTTGGGCACACGTTTGTGTCGCCCTTCAGAAACCGTGCTCGACCTGCTCTCACAGGATCAGCGCGGACGCTTCGTCAAAGAGGACGGCCAAGTTGTTATTGACGAGCAAGGCCGTAAAGTCTGAATTGAGGCAGGCAGCTCGAGAAGCTGCTGGCAGTAGGCTTGCTCCTAGAGCCTTTTTGGCCCACGTGGATCTAACGAGATTATGTTGGACGCAGGCAACTGCTGCTCAAGTTCTGCGATACGGTCATACAGCTCAATAATTTTCGCATCCGCTTCGCTCAATAAACTCGCGAGGTGGTCGCGCTGCTTAGCGACTTGCTCGATCCGATCACGCATAGCGCGACTTTTTTGGCGTGCGAGAAGATTCAACTGGTTTGACGAAGGAGGTCGCGCCTCCGCATGTTGCTCCACGTAGTTTTTTATCTCTTCGATCAGGATCGGAAAACGCGGTGTTGCCGCTGACCGAAAACTGACCCAGTAGAGGCTGTTCTGCCGACTGAAAACTGACCCAGGTGTTCAACTGCTTCTGCTCACTTTTTGAGCAGGAGAACACAGGGTGATCAGCATGGAAATGTTG